>JAJAZM010000158.1 GCA_026785645.1 Sphingomonas bacterium
CAGGTCGAATAGTGCCCCCATCGCCCCGGCGCAGGGCGGCTGGGCGAGCGGCGCGATCGCCGGGCGGTCATCGACCTCGACCATATCGCGCAGCATGTCTTCGGGGATCGCCAGCACCACCGGGCCGGGCCGACCGGCGGTGGCGACGCGATACGCCCGGGCGACATATTCGGGGATTCGCCGGGCATCGTCGATCCGCGCCGCCCATTTGGCGATAGGCGTAAAGAAAGCCTGGAAATCGACTTCCTGAAAGCCTTCGCGATCCTTGTCGGCGCGATCGAGATCGCCGACGAACAGGATAATCGGGGTCGAATCCTGGAAGGCGACATGGACCCCGGCGCTGGCGTTGGTCGCGCCCGGGCCGCGGGTGACGAAGGCCACGCCGGGCCGCCCGGTCATCTTGCCGTCGGCATCGGCCATATAGGCCACCCCGCCTTCCTGGCGGCATACGACTAGGTCGATTTCGGGCGCGTCGTGGAGCGCGTCGAGGACCGCCAGGAAACTCTCCCCGGGGACGGTGAAAATGCGGTCGCAGCCCTGGATCTTGAGCTGATCGACGAGAATCTGGCCACCGGTGCGTAAGGTCATGGGGATGGCCATTAGCGGCTTGCAAGGGCGATTGGGAGGGGGCGGGGCGACGGCAGCGCAAAACTATGTTAAGCTCCGTTCCATCACTCGATCCTTACCCCGAAGCCTCCTGTGACTGAGAGACGCAACGCGCTCTCGCTTTTTCCGACAGGAGCCTATCCATGAGCCGAGTTCTTTTTCTCAACATGAGCGAAACCGCTGCGGTCGATTATTGCAAGGGCAAGTCGGTCGGTGTCTCGGCAATCGAGAAATTGTCGTCGGGCGGCGTGCGGCTGGTGTGCATGAGCAGCGACGGCGCCGAAAAGGCCCGCACTGGCCTCAAGTCTAAGCTGATCAAGGGCGACGTCACCCGCGCCAAGCATCGCCCGACCAAGCCGCTTTGGTGAGGTGAAGCCTTTCGCTCAGGCTTGATGGATCGCCTTGACAACCTGATATGTCTCAAGCCCTTCCTTGCCGCCTTCCGAGCCAAAGCCCGAATCCTTGACCCCGCCGAACGGCGCGTCCGCGGTGGAGATGGCGAAGGTGTTGATGCCCACCATCCCGCTTTCGATCGCGTCGCCGAGCAGATTGGCGCGTCGACCGTTTTCGGTAAAGGCGAAGGCGGCGAGGCCGAACGGCAGGCGGTTGGCCTGTTCGATGGCATCGTCGAAGGTCTTGAAACTGGCGCTGACCGCGACCGGGCCGAACGGCTCCTCGTTCATGATATCGGCATTGGTCGGCACATCGCCGAGCAGGGTCGGCTGGAAGAAGAAGCCTGATTCTCCGCGCTCGCCGCCGGCCAACACGCGCGCGCCCTTGGCCGCGGCATCGTTTACGAGCTTTTCGATTTCGTCGGGGCGGCGCGCATTGGCCAGCGGTCCCATCTTGGTGTCCGCCGCTAGGCCGTCGCCAATCTTCACCTTGCTCGTCCGCTCCGCGAAGCCGTTGAGGAAGGCAGCGTAGATGCTCTCCTGAACGTAAAAGCGGGTGGGCGAGACGCACACCTGGCCGGCGTTGCGGAATTTCTGCGGGACGACCATGTCGAGCGTCTTGTCGAGGTCGCAATCGTCGAAGATCAGGACAGGAGCGTGGCCGCCAAGCTCGAGCGTGATGCGCGTCATCGTATCGGCTGCCAATTTCATCAGATGCTTGCCGACCGGGACCGAGCCGGTGAAGCTGGCCTTGCGGATGACGGGCGAGGCGAACAGCGCCTGGCTGACCTGATCGGCCTTGCCGTGAACCAGTTGCGCGACACCCTTGGGAATGCCGGCATCGTCTAGCGCGCGGAACAATTCGCCGGTGCACCCCGGCGTTTCCTGCGGCGGGCGTGAGATCACCGGGCAGCCTGCGGCGAGCGCGGCGGCGATCTTCTTGGCGAGCAGGTAGATCGGGAAATTCCACGGCGTAAAGGTCGCGGTCGGGCCGACTGGCTGGCGGATGACGATCGAGCGCTGCCCGGTGGGACGGACGAGGGTGCGGCCATAGTCGCGCTTGATCTCGTCGGCGTACCAGGTGAACATCGACGCCGAACCGATGACTTCGGCCTTGGCTTCGGCCAGCGGCTTGCCCTGCTCCTGGGTCAGGATGGCAGCGATATGGTCGGCGCGCTCGATCAGCAAGGCGGCGGCCTTGTGAAGAATAACCGAGCGTTTCTCGACCTCGGTCAATCGCCAGAGCGGCCAGGCGCGTTCGGCTGCGGCTAGCGCTTCCTCAAGGTCCGCGGCGTTGGCGAGCGGGACATCGGCGATTCCCGATCCGTTGACAGGATTGATGACAATGTGGGCATCGCGACCTTCGCCGCTCTTCCAATTTCCGTCGATGAAAAGTTTCAGTTCTGCGTCATAGCTCATGGGTGGTCAGATAGGCGCGCGAATGCTTGTCGCCAACCCCGGCTTGAACGTGCAACTTCCGGCCGCTAGATCGGTTTCAGATCGAAACAGGAGCTCTTCCCCATGACCAAGACCGAACTCGCCGCCAAGATGAACGATGTCGGGGCAGTGCTCCCGGGCAAGACCGTCAAGCTCGACTTCGGCGACAATGGCACGATCATGCTCGACGGCGTCGGCAATACGGTAACCGAGGATGACGGCGCGGCCGACACCACGATCAAGATCACGTGGGATGACTGGCAGTCGATGGCCGACGGCCAGCTCGACGGAATGACCGCCTTCATGACCGGCAAGCTGAAAGTCGAAGGCGACATGTCGAACGCGATGCAGCTGCAAAGCGTGCTCGGAAAATTGCGTAGCTAAGCGAGCCACCCTGCGGCCCTGAGTGCCGCGATCCGATCGCGGGCGACGGGCGCTTCGAGGCCATTGGTCAGGCGGAGCTTGTAGCCGCGGCCGTCGCGGACGACGTTCTCGACCGATCGGCGCGCGACCCACCAGCTGCGGTGGATTCGCATCCCGTCGATCCCGGCGAGCTCGGCCTCGGCGTCGCGCATCCTGAGCAGGAGAAGCGCGCTGCTGTCGGGGCCGTGGGCGCGGACATAATGATCCTCCATCTCGAGCGCGACCAGTCGGTCAGCCCAGGCGCCGGGCAGGCGATCGAGGAACGGGGCAGGGGCGGGCTCGGCGGAATGCCGGATCGCAGGGACGGTGCCGGGCACGGGTTCGACCGCTCTGGTGGATCCGTCTCCAAGCAGGAAGAACATCAGCATCACGATCACGCCGATCACGCCGACCTGGACGTAGAGCTGGAAGAGCTGGTCGAAACTGGGTGTGTTGCCGAGTCGGTAACCGCCGAGATAGGCGATGGCAAAGGTTCCGGGGATGGCAGCGACCAACGTACCGATGATCGCAGCTGCAAGCTCGGGGAGATCGAGCCGACGAGCAATCAGCAGGGCCGCGAGCGTGATCGGGCGAAAGATCGCATAGCCGATCAATGCAGCGGGGATCCAATAGGCCAGCCGCGCCCCGAACGAGCCGATGGCGAAGCTCCCGAACGGACCGAGCGCGGCCAACGCGACCCCGACCGCGACCATCACCACCAGTTCGATTACCCATTCGCGAAGTGTCGGCAACTGATTCCCCCTGCCATTTCGCGCATCGTCAAGCGGCAGTTCGTAACCGTCCACGATGCAAATGACCGTCTAACGCAAGGCGGCTTGGCGGCAAAGCGGCATGGGCCATGGTCTGGACATGAGTTCAACCCGAGGGGCCACGACGATGACTGCAACCACCATTTCAAAGCGCCTTCCAGCGCAGGAATTCGATCTTCCCAAATGTCTGCGCATCGCCGTCGCGTCGGGCGCGATGGTGCTGATGGCCCTGTGCACCTACGCCATCATTCGCTGGACGCTGGGCTTCGCCCCGGCGACCCCGTGGGTGCGCGACGTCGCGCTCGCGACGCATTTGATCACGGTCATACCGGCAATCCCGCTCGGCACTTATGTCATATTGTCGCGCAAGGGCGGCGCGCGGCACAAATTGCTCGGCAAGATCTGGCTTTGCCTGATGTTCGTCACCGCCATCGCGACGGTGTTCATCCGCAACATCAACGACGGCCAGTTCAGCTGGATTCACTTGTTCACCTTGCTGACCTTCATCGCCATCCCCCAGGCGATCATTTCCGCGCGCCAAGGACGGATCGAAGCGCACAAGAAA
>JAJAZM010000159.1 GCA_026785645.1 Sphingomonas bacterium
CCACAACAGCATGTGGGTCGATTCTGGCATTAGGCTGACAAAATCCCAGAAGGTGTCGTGCGCGCTCGCAGCCTGCGGATAGCCCTTGTCGGCCTCCATCTTGACCGCGTGGATGAGGTCGGGGAATTTGATCGCGTCCTGGATGAAGAACACCGGGATATTATTGCCGACGAGGTCCCAATTGCCCTCTGTCGTGTAGAATTTGACCGCGAATCCGCGCACGTCGCGCGGGGTGTCGACCGACCCTGCCCCGCCGGCGACGGTCGAGAAGCGGACGAAGGTTTCGGTCTGTTCGCCTTTCGTGAACACCGCCGCGCGGCTGAGGTCGCTGATGTCCTCGAGCGCCTCGAACACCCCGTGCGCGCCCGATCCGCGGGCGTGGACGATCCGCTCAGGGATGCGTTCATGATCGAAGTGGAAGATCTTCTCGCGCAGCACGAAATCCTCGAGCAAGCTCGGCCCGCGCGCGCCCGCCTTGAGGCTGTTCTGATTGTCGCTGATTGACACCCCGAAATTGGTCGTCAGCCCGGCGCCCTGCTGATGGGTTTCGCCGCCGTTGCCGGTCTTGGTCGAGATCGAGGTTTTGGTCAGGGATTTGGACATGACAAGGCTCCGCGCGATTGAGGTTGACTGGCCAACGACCAGGCGCGGCGATCTTTCCAGCCGATCGATAAAATTCCGGCCCGCGCGTTGCCGCCCGATGGATCAGCGATTAGGCGGCGCTTCACATGACCGGCGATCCGACCACCATCAACCGCTTGTACGGCCGCTCAACCGGGCACAAACTGCGCGTCGAGCAAGCTGCGCTGGTCGATAGCCTGCTGCCGCAAGTCTCGGTCCCGGCGGAGGGCGAACTCACCGTCGAGCGGCTATTCGGCGATTCCCGCCCGCTCCACCTCGAAATCGGCTTCGGCTCGGGCGAGCACCTCGCTTACCGCGCCGACCTGCTGCCCGATCACGGCTTCATCGGCTGCGAGCCGTTCCTTAACGGTGTCGCCACCGCGCTGACCCATGTGCGCGATGGCCACCTTGGCAATGTGCGGTTGTGGACGGGCGACGCACTCGATGTACTCCGCCGCCTGCCGGACGAAAGCCTTAGCTTCGTCTATCTCCTCCACCCCGACCCGTGGCCCAAGAACCGCCACGCCAAGCGGCGGATGATGAACGACGGCCCGCTCGACCTGATCGCGTCCAAACTGAAACCCAGTGGCGAATTCCGGATGGCGACCGACCATCCCGTCTATCTCGCCCATGCGCTGATGGTGATGCAGCGTCATCGCCACCAATATGAATGGCTGGTCGAGCGCCCGAACGACTGGCTGACCTATCCCGGCGGCTGGATCGAAACCCGCTATGCCGCCAAGGCTCGCCGCGAAGGCCGCACGCCTCACCAGTTTCGCTACAAGCGGTTGGGCCAGCCCCTTTCGCCCGGACAGGCGGATACCTAGATAGCCGCAATGAGCGACAACGTCCTCGCCGCGATCGGCAACACCCCGCTGATCAAGCTCCGCCGAGCATCGGAGGAGACTGGTTGCACGATCCTCGGCAAGGCCGAATTCATGAACCCCGGCCAGTCGGTCAAGGACCGCGCCGCGCTTTCGATCGTAGAGGATGCGATCCGTCGCGGTTCGCTTCGCACCGGAGGGACGATCGTCGACGGAACGGCGGGCAATACCGGCATCGGCCTGGCGATGGTCGGCAATGCGCTGGGAATGAAGACCGTGATCGTAATTCCCGATACCCAGACGCAGGAAAAGAAGGACACGCTTCGCCTGCTCGGTGCCGAACTGGTCGAGGTGCCCGCGGTCCCGTACAAGAACCCCAATAATTATGTGAAGATCGCGGGCCGCCTCGCCGAGCGGTTGGCCAAGGACAATCCCAACGGGGCGATTTTTGCCAACCAGTTCGACAATGTCGCCAATCGCGATGCCCATGTCCGCACTACCGGTCCCGAAATCTGGGCCCAGACCGATGGCCAAGTCGACGGCTTCGTCTGCGCGGTAGGCACCGGCGGGACGCTTGCCGGAGTTGCCGCCGCGCTTCGGGAGCGCAAGCCCGACATCGCCATCGCGATCGCCGACATCCCCGGCGCCGCGCTGTATAATTATTATTCCAAAGGCGAACTGAAGTCTGAGGGAAGCTCGATCACCGAAGGCATCGGCCAAGGTCGGATAACCGCGAACCTAGAGGGCCTGACAGTCGACCACGCCTTCCTCATCCCCGACGGCGAGAGCGTCGGCATCGCCTTTGCCTTGCTCGAAGAAGAAGGGTTGGCGCTCGGCCTGTCGTCGGGGGTCAATGTCGCCGGTGCGGTCCGCCTCGCCCGGGCACTCGGCCCCAGCAAGACCATCGTCACCATCTTGTGCGACCCTGCCACGCGTTACCAGTCGCGCTTGTTCAACCCCGATTTCCTGCGGTCCAAGGGACTGCCCGTTCCCCGCTGGCTCGAATCCCATGTGGGGATCGAGCCTGATTATCTTCCCGTCGCCTAGGAGCCCCCAGCATGACGCTTTCGATCGGCAGCATTGCCCCCGATTTCACCGCCGAAACCACCCAGGGTCCGGTCCATTTCCACGACTGGATCGGCGACCAATACGCGATCCTCTTCTCGCACCCCAAGGATTACACGCCGGTATGCACCACCGAGCTGGGCTATATGGCCGGGTTGAAGGAAGACTTTGCCCGCCGCAATACCAAAATCATCGGCCTGTCAGTCGACAAGATCGGCGATCACCAAGGCTGGATTGACGACATTCGCGACGTCAGCGGCAATCAGGTCGATTTCCCGATGATCGGCGACGCCGACCTCAACGTGTCGAAGCTCTACAACATGCTCCCCGCCGATTCGGGCGACACTGCCGATGGCCGTACCGCCGCGACTAATGCCACCGTGCGCACGGTGTACATCATCGGGCCCGACAAGTTGATCAAGGCGATGCTGCTCTATCCGATGAGTTCCGGCCGCAACTTCGACGAGGTGTTGCGCCTGCTCGATTCGATCCAGCTCACTGCGAAGCATTCGGTCGCGACCCCGGTCAACTGGCAGCCGGGCGACGATTGCATCATCGTCCCAAGCCTCGACAACGACGCCGCCAAGGCCAAATTTCCTGACGGCTGGACGACGGTAAAGCCGTATCTGCGCACCGTTCGCCAGCCAGTCGACTAGGGCTTTTTGACGGGATCTAGGCGCACCAGCCGCCCGGTGTCCTCGAGCAGATAGACCAACCCGTCGGGCCCTTGCTCGACCGCACGAATGCGCTCGCCCATCGCCCACTGCTCGGCCTTGGTCGCGCGATCGCCTTCGATGTCGATCCGGATCAGCGCCTCGCCCGACAACGCCGGGACCAGTGCATCGCCCTTCCAGCCGGCGAATTTGTCGCCGCTGTAGATCATCAGCCCGCCGGGCGAGATTGACGGTGTCCAATACACCTTGGGCGGCTCGAAGCCGTCACCGGCCTTGTGATCGGGGATGTCGCCGCCGCCGTAATTGCTTCCATTCGACGCCTTGGGCCAGCCGTAATTCTTGCCCGCGACGATCAAGTTGATTTCGTCGCCTCCCTGCGGCCCCATTTCGGCGCCCCACAGCCGCCCGTCGGGGGCGAACGACAGGCCGAGCACATTGCGATGCCCGATCGACCAGAATTGCGCAGCCACGCCGCCTCGCGCCGCCCATGGATTGCCCGGCGCTGCAAGCCCCTCGTCGGTCAGCCGGAGCACCTTGCCGAGATTGCCATTCATGTCCTGCGCGGGGCTGAACTTCTGCCGGTCGCCCGAGGACAGATAGAGCAAGCCATCAGGCCCGAACGCGATCCGGTGGCTGAAATGGCCGTTGCCCGACACCTTGGGCGCCTGCCGCCAGATAACCTTGAAGCCGTCGATCCGCGGCGCGCCGCTGCCCAGCACCAGCGTCCCATAGCCAAGCACTGCGCCGCTCCCGCCATCGCCTTTCTCGATGAAGCTGAGGTACACACGCTGGTTGCCCGCAAAGCTGGGGTGCACCACGACATCGCCAAGCCCGCCCTGCCCGGCGGCATTGACTGAAGGAACGCCACTCACCGCCTGGCGCTTGCCGGACGCCGTATCGACCAGCCACAATTGCCCCTCGCGCTCGCTGACCAGTGCCATGTTGGTCAGGGCCACCCCGCTGCCGGGGAGAAACTCCATCGCCCAAGGCGAGGAGAATCTGGCGACTTCGGCGACAGTGAACGGCCGCGCGGCATCGCCCGGCGCGGCGCTCGATCCGGACTGGCAGCCCGCGCCAAGCATAGCAGCGAATGCGACTTGCCAAGCCCTTGGCGAGCGTCGATGCAGGGGCTTGCTCCGTGTGCCCGGGAATCGTTCGCCTGTCATTGTCCACTCTCCTCTCAATCGCGACTGCGGTGCCACCTCATACGGTCACCCAGTCTGACGCGAAATCCGCGGCGCGCGCAATGTTCCGCGGTCGCGCGGCGTTGTTCGACCGGCTGGCGGGCGTGTTCGACAATGCGCTGATCGACCGTCGATCGACCGTCGCCCCGATCGACTGGTACCGCGAGCCCCACGGTTGGCAGGAGCGAACCGAACTCTATGTCTCGGCGACCGAGGCGATGTTCGAGGACGCGGCGCTCAAGGCGATCGCCGGCGCCGGGCTCCAGCCCGGTGCGATCGACGGCATCGTGTTCGTCTCGACCACCGGCATTTCCACCCCGAGCATTGATGCCCGGGTCGCGCCCCGTCTCGGCCTTCGATCCGATATCCGCCGCGTGCCGGTCTTCGGCCTCGGCTGCGCCGGCGGGGTCACCGGCCTCGCCACCGCCGCTCGGCTCGCTGCTGCCGAGCCGGGCAGCAACTGGTTGTTCGTGTGCGTCGAGACCTGCTCGATCTCGATCCGCCTCGACAGCGACGACCCCGCAGCGATCGTCGCCACCGCTTTGTTCGGCGATGGCGCTGCCGCAGCGGTGCTGTCCACGACTGGCAAGGGCCTCGCCACGATCCGCGGTGCGGGCGAGAATCTATGGCCCGACACGCTTGGGATCATGGGCTGGCGGGTCGAGGATCCGGGCCTCGCCGTCATATTCGACCGCGCCATCCCGCCGTTTGTCGAGGCAGAACTGGCGGTGGCGGTCGACAAGATTCTCGCCGACCTCGACCTGACCCGCGCCGACATCGACCGCTTCTGCTGTCACCCCGGCGGGACCAAGGTGGTCGACGCGATCGAGACTGCGCTCGAGCTCCCCGCCGGAACGCTCGATCTCGAGCGGCAGGTGCTCCGGGACCAGGGCAATATGAGTGCGCCGACGGTGATGTTCGTGCTCGAGGCGCTGATCGCGCGCGGCCTTCCCGAACGCGTCATGATGACCGCCTTCGGCCCTGGTTTCACCTGCGCCGGGATGGTGATCGAGCGGTGACCGAGCTGTGGCCGCACATCGCGATTCTCGGCTTCGTCACCGCCCAGCGGCTGATCGAATTGCCGATCGCCCGCGCCAACACCGCGCGACTGCTTGTCGCGGGCGGCCGCGAGGTCGCGCCCGGCCATTACCCCTATATCGTCGCGCTCCACGCCGCCTGGCTGGTTTGCCTGTGGTGGTTCGCCTTGGGCCGCCCAATCGATATTAACCTGTTGATATTGTTTGGTTTTGTCGAACTCGCCCGGATCTGGGTATTACGCACGTTGGGCAACCGCTGGACCACCCGGATCATCATCGTCCCCGGCGAGCAACTCGTCGCGCGCGGCCCCTATCGGTTCATCAGCCACCCCAATTATGCGGTGGTGGTCGCCGAGATCGCGCTGCTGCCTCTGGTGTTCGGCCTGTGGCAGATTGCGATCATTTTCTCGCTTCTCAACCTCGTCATTCTCATCATCCGAAGCCGCGCCGAGAATGACGCGCTCGAAAGTCTCCGCCGATGAAATGTCTCGCCGCTTTGGCCCTGCTCGCCACCGCAAGCTGCATGACCACCCCGGTTCCGCAACGCGACTTCTTCGCCGACCTCTCGTCGCTGTGCGGCAAAGCCTATCAAGGCCGCATCACCAGCCCGCCCTCCGCCGCCGACGCCAGCTTCGCCGGCAAGCGCCTAGTGATGCATGTCAGCGACTGCACGGCCGATACGATCCGCGTCCCGTTCCATGTCGAGGACGACCATTCGCGCACGTGGGTCATCTCCCGCACCACGACCGGCCTCCGCCTCAAGCACGATCATCGTTACCACGACGGAAGCGAAGACAAGGTCACCCAATATGGCGGCGATTCGATCACCCCGCTGAGCGTGGCGCGGCAAGAGTTCCCCGCCGACGCCTTCACCCAGGCGCTGCTGGTGCGCGAGAACAACCCCGCCGGCGCGGCCAATGTGTGGGCGGTCGAGGTCGTTCCCGGCCGCACCTTCGCCTACGAACTACGCCGCCCGAACCGCTTCTTCCGCGTCGAATTCGACCTGACACGCCCCGTCTCGCCCCCACCGCCGCCATGGGGCGCTCGCTAACCGCTAAGGAAAACGCGCGTCCAGAGCGAAGTCGAAGGGCGCCCTTCGACAAGCTCAGGACGAGCGATAATCGGGCTTCATTACCCTCCTGCGACAGTGCCTCAATTTGAATTCTTGGAATGTCCGCTTTCGACCCATTGCAGACATTCGCTGCTGAGCCGATAGGCTCACCAGACAACGATGATGATCGGATCGCCTTGTGAATGTGAAGGGCTACTCTTGGGTCGGCGTAGGCACCGACAACTTCGACGACACAGTGTCCTTTTTCTCGAACGTCATGGGCCTGTCCACGGTCGTGGTTGAGGAACGTGGAGTGGCGATACTGAAGGTCTCTGACGGCCAAGTTCTGGAGGTGTTCGGTCCGGGCACACAGGGACGAGAGCTCACGTCACCGCCAGTCGTCGCCTTTGAAGTTGATGACGTTGCTGCAGCGCGTGATGAGCTGCTGCTGAAGGGGGTGGAAGTCCTCGGCGCCATCGGTTCGTGGAATGGGTTTGAATGGCTCAAATTCCGTGGACCCGGCGGACATATATTCGCCCTGCAGAAGACCCCTCCAACTGGATGGGAGGAGACAGCGTAGATCGAAGTGTCCGCTATCCACCCATTCCGGTCATGACCGCTTTCCACCCATAACGGACATTAGCCGAGGCGGAAAAATTCCGCGCAACTTTTCGCTTCCAATGTAGGATTTCAACTGCTTGGGTAGATCGATTCGTCCCCGGCACGCTCTTTCAA
>JAJAZM010000160.1 GCA_026785645.1 Sphingomonas bacterium
ACCTCGATCTCGAACTCCATCCGGTCGCCTTCGTTGATCGTCGGCATGCCGGCACGCTCGACCGCCGAGATGTGGACGAACGCATCGGGCTGTCCATCATCGCGACTGATGAAGCCGAAGCCCTTCATCGCGTTGAAGAACTTGACCGTTCCCTGCGCCTTCTCGCCGGTCAGCTGACGCTGCGGGCCGCCGCGATCGCCGCCGCCGCCGCTTTCACCGCTGTCTTCACGCGGCTGACGCGAGACGGCCATTGGCTCGCCGCTGATCTTGAGATCGGTCGCCGACACACGGCCGCCACGATCGACCAGGGTGAATTCGAGCGGCTGACCATCGGCCAGATCGGTCAGGCCGGCCTGTTCGACCGCACTGATGTGAACGAACACATCTTCTCCGCCGTCATCGCGGACGACGAAGCCGAAGCCCTTTTGCGGGTTGAAGAATTTGACGACGCCTTTGCCTTCGCCAACCACTTGGGGGGGCATGCCGCCACGGAATCCGCCGCCACCGGCGCCTGCGCCAGCACCGCCACCGGGGCCGCCGCGGAACCCACCGCCGGCATTGGCGCCGCCGCCGAAGCGATCGCCGCCGCCGAAGCCGCCACCACCGCCGCCACCGCCGTAACCGCTGCGCGGAGCACCGCCGCCGCCGCCGCCAAAGCGATCACCACCGCCACCGCCGAAGCCGCCGCGATCCTGTCCGCCACCGAAACTGCTATTGTCTTCGCCACCAAAACCGTCGCGTTTGTCCCGGCCGCGACCGCCGCGCTCGCCTTTACGCCCTCTATCGAAACCCATGCCCGTATTACTCTCTCGTGCCCGCCAAATATCAAAAACGTCTGCGCTCGGGCCAAAGGCGCAACAGTTCGTACGCGCGAAACATCTCGCGCGACAGAATCACTTCTTACAGGAAAAATGGGTCGGCTCCTAGTGATTCGATGGCGCAGGGCTGGCCGCGCCCCCCGTCCTCGGACTAGAGAGGGTTCAGCGCGTGGCAATGCGCCGCGCGGCACGGGCAAACCAACCCCACGGAAAGCGAGTGAATGTCGGTCCATTTCCACGAAGAAGATCTGCCCCACGACGTGACGTTCGCCGATGGCCCGATTGCGATCGACACCGAAGCGATGGGGCTGATGCCGGGCCGTGACCGACTGTGCCTGGTGCAGATTTCCGACGGCCAGGGCGACGAACACCTCGTTCGCTTCGGCCCGGGAAGCGATTATGCGGCGCCAGTGTTGAAGGCGCTGCTGGCCGATCCGGCGCGGCTCAAGCTGTACCATTTCGCCCGCTTCGACCTGGCGATCATGCGTGCCTACCTCGGCGTGATGGCCGAGCCGGCCTATTGCACGCGCACCGCCTCCCGGCTGGTACGGACCTACACCGATCGCCACGGGCTGAAGGAACTGGTCAAGGAAATGCTGACCACCGATATCAGCAAGCAGCAACAGACCAGCGACTGGGGAGCGCCCGAGATCAACGATGCCCAGCGCGATTATGCGGCGAGCGACGTTCGCTTCCTCCATGCGCTGAAAGCCAAACTCGACGTGCGGCTGTCGCGCGAGAAACGCACCGAACTGGCGCAGGCCTGCTTCGACTTCCTTCCGGCCCGTGCCTTGCTTGATCTGGCGGGCTGGTCCGAGCAGGACATTTTCGCGCATGTCTGAAGCCGCGATCCACACCCGCGACGTCAAGCGCCACTGGGCCGAGCCCGGCGGGCGTCATGACCGAGTGGTCAAGCTGGCCAAGTTCGGGCTTCCGGTGATGGTGCTCGGGCTGGTCGCGATCCTCGCCATCTCGCCGTTCGACAAGCGCGATGACGTCAGTTTCATCCTCGATAAGAAAGGCGTCGACAAGGCGACCGAGCGGATGCGGATCGATCAGGCGCGCTATGCCGGCGAGGATAATAAGGGCAACAAGTTCATCATCACCGCCGACCGCGCGATCCAGCAGAGATCGGACGTTCCGGTGGTGGCGATCGAGGGGGTCAAGGCTGAGCTGGGACTTGCCCAGGGACCGCTGCTGATCGTCGCCGACCGTGGCAATTACGACCTCGACAACCAGATGGTGCAGGTCACTGGGCCGGTCAACGTCACCGGCGCCGACGGCTATCGACTGGCGACCAGCAATGTCCGGGTCGACATGAAACAGCGCACGCTGGCAAGCCAGGGACGCGTGTCGGGGGCGATGAACCTAGGACAATTTGAAGCGGGGCAGATGCGCGCCGATCTCGGCACACGGACGGTGGTCCTGGACGGCGGGGTGCGCTTGAAAATCGTGCAGGGGGCAGTCAGATGAGTGGCATGAAACGGATTTCCTTGGTGGTGGCAGGCCTCGCCTCGCTGTCGATCGGCTCGATGGCGATCGCGCAGGGCGCGGTATCGGCGCTTAAAGGTCATAATGCCGACGCGCCGATCGACGTCGCCTCCGACCGTATCGAGGTCCAGGACCGTGCCGACCGCGCGGTGTTCAGCGGCAACGTCAAGGTCCGCCAGTCCGAGCTGACGCTCGATACGCAGCGACTGACCTTATCCTATTCGAGCGGCGACGGGGTCAAGATCAATCGGCTCGACGCGAGCGGCGGCGTAGTGGTGCGAAGCCCGTCCGAGACGGCGCGCGGCAATTTCGGAATTTACGACCTCAACCGCAAATTGATCACGCTGATCGGCGCGGTGCAATTGAATCGCGGCGGATCGCAGATCAACGGCCAACGGCTGACGATCGACCTCAATTCG
>JAJAZM010000161.1 GCA_026785645.1 Sphingomonas bacterium
GCCGAGAAGATGGCGAACGAAAGCCATGCGATCGTCTCGTTCGCCCATGTCTCCAATGTGCTCGGCTCGATCCTCGACGCCAAGCGCGCCGCGCAAATCGCCCACAAGGTCGGCGCGATGCTGCTGCTCGACGGCTGTCAGGCGGCCCCGCGCCTGTGCATCGACGTCACCGATCTCGACTGCGATTTCTACACTTATTCGGGGCACAAATTATATGGCCCGACCGGGATCGGCTGCCTGTGGGGCCGCGCCGACTTGCTCGACGCAATGCCACCCTTTCAGGGCGGCGGGGCGATGATCGACCAGGTGACGTTCGAGAAGACCACCTTCCTCGACGCGCCGGCGCGGTTCGAGGCCGGCACCCCGCACATCGTCGGTGCGATCGGGCTTCACGCGGCGATCGACTGGACAAATTCGATTGGCCTAGACGCGCTCCATGCGCATGAGACTGCGCTGGTGGCCGAAGCGCGGGCTGCGCTGCGGAGCATCCCCGGCGTGACACTATACGGGCCCGAAGACAGCGCCGGGATCGTCAGTTTCTCGGTCGACGGGGTGCATCCGCACGACATCGGCACCATCCTCGATGACGAGCGGGTCGCGGTTCGCGCCGGGCACCATTGCGCGCAGCCGCTGATGCAATATCTCGGAGTCCCCGCCACCGCCCGCGCCAGCTTCGCCGCGCATAGCGACGCCAGCGACATCGAGGCGCTGGTGCGCGGCCTCCACACCGTGAAACGGATTTTCGGATGATGCGCGAAGAGCAGAAAATCGAGGTTGAGGAGGTCGACGCGGTCGCCACTCCGCCGCGCGCGCGGTTGAGCCCCGAACCAAGCCTCGCAGAGAATTTTGCGCGCAAGCGCGACTATCTCACCGGTTTCCTCGCTGCCGAGAAACCCGAGCCCGATCCGACCGGCCCCGGCGGCGATTTGCAGGAAGCGGTGATCGAAGCGCTGAAATCGATTTACGACCCCGAAATCCCGGTCAATATTTACGAGCTCGGGCTGATCTACGATGTCGCGGTTGATGCCGATGGCGATGCAATCGTGCAAATGACGCTGACCACTCCCAATTGCCCGGTCGCCGAATCGATGCCCGGCGAGGTCGAGATGCGCGTGCTGTCGGTCCCCGGGATCCGCGATGCCGAGGTCAAATTGGTGTGGGAACCGGCATGGGACCCGAGCAAGATGAGCGACGAAGCCCGCCTAGAATTGGGAATGCTGTAATGAATGCGACCAAGACCCGCGCCCGCCCCGCCGCGATCATCCTCACCCCGGCAGCGGAGCAGCGCATTGCCGACCTGATGGCGCGCGCCCCGGCCGACGCGATCGGGGTCAAATTGTCGACCCCGCGCAGGGGGTGTTCGGGGCTGGCCTATTCGGTCGATTATGTCACCGAGGCAGTCGCCTTCGACGAGAAGATCGAGACCCCTGGCGGCACCTTTTACGTCGACGGCGGGTCGATCCTTTATCTGGTCGGATCGTCGATGGACTGGGTCGAGGACGATTTCGCCGCCGGCTTCACCTTCGCCAACCCCAATTCCAAGGGCGCCTGCGGCTGCGGCGAGAGCTTCACCGTCTGACGCAACGGCGCTCGGGCCTAGAAGCCCAACGAGTAACGGATCGCGGCGCCGACATCATCGTCGGCCCCGGCGATATGCCCCGGCTGGCGGCGCAGGTAGAGATTGGTACCGAGCCAGCCGCCGACAAACGGCCGCGAATAGCTTAACTCGGTATCGATCTCGCGCCCACTTGGGCTCAACGAAAAACGGTTGATCGTTTCGGTCGCGGTCTGGGTGCCATAATCATAGGCGGTCGGCAGCAACAGCGAGAAGCCGCCCTGTTCGATCCTGAGCGGCTGGGCGATGCGCAGGCCGATCCGGTCCTCGCTGGAAAACAACCCCCACTTCGAAAAATCGACCGCATAGGCCCCGCTTTGGAAACTGCCGCCGGCAAATGTGGTCCAGCCGCGCCGCGCGCTGGCGGTCGCAACCACGCGCCCGCCGAACGCGTGCCGCGCCTCGAGGTCGAGGAACGAGCTTGATGCTCCGCCATTGCCGCCAAACACCTGGCCGACCCGGCCACCGAGCAAGGTCCGCTTCTCATCGAGCCGCGAAACGCCGGCGGAAACCCAGGTCTTGCCGAAGTTGCGATCGACCGAGACGCTTGCCCAGCGATAGGGAGATCCGGTCGCGCTGGTCGCCGCATCCTGCCACACCGAGCCATTTTCCGCCGATACGGTCAGCGCCACCGGCCCGAGATTGTGGCGAAGTGCAACGCTGCCGTCGCGGCGGGCGGCAAAGCCCGGGTCGCCGGCAATATCGCGGGCAATCAGGAAGGCATTGCTATGGGCACCCGATAATTTGCGTTCCATCGCCTTGGCGCCGTCGGAAAAGCCGAACGCAATTGCGGTCCGGTCGCTGAGGCGGGCAATCGCCGACGCCGCAACCAGTTTCGACTTGGCGGCATCCTCGGGGCCGATCCCGACTGCGGCAAGGTTGAACCCGCCGGGCTTCTGGCGCTGGTCGGCAACAGTCAGGGAGACGCTGACCGGACCGGCACTGACCGCGTTGCTGCGCGTGGTCGACGACAAAGCGCGATGCAGTGGGAGCGCAGTTTCGGCGCGCCTCAGCGACGCGGCGAGGTCCATCGAATAAGCACGCGAATACCCATCGAGGATGATCACGCCCAGCTTGCCGTTTTGACCGTCGATCGAATCACCCGAGGCGGCGGGTAGATCGCCGCTGGTCGCCTCGCCCACCGCAATCTTGCTGTCGGCCAGCGAGGTCGCACCCTGCGGCTCGAACGCGCGCGCGATGTTGAGCCGGCCGCGGCCAAAAATCGGATCGACTCCAGCAGCACCTAGGTCATCGGCGCTGCTGAACAGGATGGAGACAATCTGCTGCCCGGAAAGGTTGGGGAAAGCCTGCGCCATCAGCGCCACCGCGCCGGCGATCAACGGGCTGGAGAAACTCGTACCCGAATAATAAAATGCCGTCCCGGTATGGTCGAACGTCAGATTGCGATAGCCAAGCGCGGCGAGATAATTGGACGCCCCAACCCCGGCCTTGTTGGAGAATTCGGACAGCAGGTTGAGGTTGGTTCCGCCGGCTCCGTCACTCGCGCCGACCGACCCGGCGATGATTACCTGACCGGGGAATTGCTGGGCGGGTATCAGCGCGAACGAATCCGCATTGTCGCCCGCCGTCGTTTGCCCGTCATTGCCCGCGGCGATGACCAGGATGATCCCGGCGTTGACCGCGCGTTGCATCGCGGCGAGCACATTCTGGTTGGGGGCCGAGCCACCCAGCGACAGGTTGATCACCCGGACCCCGGCATTGGTCGCCGCATTGATCCCGTTGGCGATCGCGCTGTCGAAGAATTCGCATCCATCGGTCGTTCCGCAGCTACCCGGCGAGTCGCTCCGGAAAGCCGCAATCGTCGCGTCGAACGCGACCCCGTGGACCGCCACATCATTCTTGGCGGCGGCAAGCACGCCGGCGACGGCGGTGCCATGGCCGTCCGAATCGCTGACCCCGCGATTGCCACCGGCGACATCGGCCGATGAGGCATCGATCCGGCCAGCGAATTCAGCCAGGTTGGGATTGATGCCGCTGTCGACGATCCCGACCTTGATCCCGCGCCCGGTCGCGCCCGCCTGATAAGCGGTGATCGCTTTTGACGATGTGACCGAATTGGACAGGCTATATTCGGTAGTGACGAAACCACCCGGCGGCGGGGTCGGCGTTGGGGTTGGAGTCGGCGTCGGAGTCGGAGTCGGAGTCGGCGTGGGCGTGGGCGTGGGCGTCGGAGTCGGAGTCGGCGTGGGCGTGGGCGGCGGGATCGGCGCAACACCGCCGCCGCCACCGCCGCCACCGCCGCCACAGGCGGTCAGCGTCAGCATCATCGCGCAAGCGCTCGTGCTCAAAAGCCGGTTAATCATGCCCTCACCCTAAGCCACTTGAAACTAACAGCTTTCCCCTATGTCATTATGCTTAATCAAACCTTTCATTTTCATGAAGGAGATTTTTGCCTAGGCGCTGGCACGCCATGGACCCGCGCTTCGCCCATATCGACGACTGGATCTTCGATCTCGACAATACGCTGTACCCGGCGTCGACTCGGCTGTTCGACCTGATCGACCATCGGATGGGGGCCTATGTCGGGCGCCTGCTCGACTGCGATCCGGTCGAGGCGCGGCGGGTGCAGAAGACGTATTTCCGCGATCATGGCACGACTCTCGCCGGGCTGATGAAAAACCATGATGTCGAGCCGCGGCATTTCCTCGACGATGTTCACGCTATCGCGCTCGACCGCATCGCGCCAGATGAGCGGCTGGCGCGCGGGCTGGCCGCGCTGCCCGGGCGCCGCTTCATCTTCACCAATGGCGATGCCGATTATGCCGGCCGGGTGCTGACTGCGATCGGGATCGGCGACCAGTTTCACGGCCTGGTCGATATCCACGCCTGCGATTATCTGCCCAAGCCCGAAGCCCACGGTTATCGCCTGCTGGTCGACCGGTTCGGCATCGATCCGAAGCGTGCGGTGCTGGTCGAGGACATGGCGAAGAATCTCAAACCGGCCAAAGCGCTGGGCATGACCACCATATGGGTCGACAATGGCTCCGACCATGGCGATCATGCCGCCGACTTTTCCGCCATCGACCATGTCATCAGCGACGTCGGCGAATGGCTCGAGCAAATTACCGAAGGACGACAGTAATGACCGACCAATTGCAGGCCACCATCGAAGCGGCTTGGGACAAGCGCGAATCGATCGGCTCCGACACCAACGGCGCAACGCGCGAGGCGGTCGACGCGGCGCTCGAGCTGCTCGATTCGGGCAAGGCGCGGGTCGCCGAGCCAAGCGAAGGCGGCTGGAAGGTCAACCAGTGGCTCAAGAAGGCGGTGCTTCTGTCGTTCCGGCTCAACGCCATGGCCGAAATCCCCGGCGGTCCCGGCGGGTCGGCGTGGTGGGACAAGGTGCCGTCCAAGTTTGCCGGCTGGAACAAGGACCGCTTCGCTGCCGCTGGGTTCCGCGCAGTGCCCGGCGCGATCGTCCGCAAGGGCGCCTTCATCGCCCCCAATGCGGTGCTGATGCCGAGCTTCGTCAACCTCGGCGCTTATGTCGGCGAGGGGACGATGATCGACACCTGGGCGACGGTCGGAAGCTGCGCCCAGATCGGCCGCAACGTCCACATTTCGGGCGGCACCGGAATCGGTGGCGTACTCGAGCCATTGCAGGCCGGGCCGGTAATCATCGAGGATGATTGTTTCATCGGCGCGCGCTCCGAAGTCGCCGAGGGCGTGGTGGTCGAGCGCGGCGCGGTAATCTCGATGGGGGTGTTCCTCGGCGCCTCGACCAAGATTGTCGACCGGATCACCGGCGCGGTTATCTATGGCCGGGTCCCGGCCTATTCGGTGGTCGTCCCCGGAACGCTGCCGGCACGCGACGGCGGGCCCAGCCTGGCCTGCGCGGTGATCGTCAAACGGGTCGACGAGAAGACGCGGTCGAAAACCTCGATCAACGAGCTGCTGCGCGATTAATCTCAGCGAGCAATTTCGCCGCTTCGGCGCCGCTCCAGTCGAGATCGCCGGTGTAGCGCCACACTTCCTTTCCCGCCGAGTCATACAGGATGGTGGTCGGCATGACCTGCACACCAAGCGCGCTCGACAGGCCCATGTCGGGATCATGATAGGCAGCAAAGCGGCTGATCGACTTGCTCGTGAGGAACGCGTCGACCGAGGCCTTGGGCGCCATATCCTGGCTTACCGCGATCACCGCCAGTTTGCCGTCCTTGGCCTGCGCTTCCTCGAGCTTCTGCAGCGTCGGCAATTCGGCGATGCACGGCGCGCACCAGCTGGCCCACAGGTTGACCAGCACCGGGCTGCCCTTGAACTTGGCGAGGTTGATGTCGCCGCCATCGGGATTCTTGAACATCGCCATGGGGGTCATTTCGCCTTTGTGGCTGCGGTCGACGCCCTTGCCGCTGGCTTCCTGATCGGCCGCCTCAGCCGGTGCGGCTTGAGGCGCATCGGCGTTTTGCCTATCGCAAGCGCCAGTGACGAGGCCACTCAGGCCGATGAGGAGCAGGACGATCAGCCGCACGGGCAACTCCAATCAAATGTGGGGCGGGCGCTTCGACGGCGGCCCGGCCGCTGTAATGCGCGAGATCAATGCCTCGATCGCGGTCGATAGGAGGCTATGGCGCGAGGATATCGCCGCGTCAAAGGCGCATGCCGCGATGCTCGGCAGCCAGGGCATCCTGACCGCTGACGAGGCTGCCGGAATTCTTGCTGGCCTCGATTCGGTGGCCGCCGAATATGCCGACGGCAAATTGGTCGAGGACCCGGCGCTCGAAGATATCCACATGCATGTCGAGCAGCGGCTGACCGAGCTCATCGGGCCGGTCGCTGGCAAGCTCCATACCGCCCGGTCGCGCAACGACCAGGTGGCGACCGATTTCAAATTGTTCGTGCGCGGCGCGATCGACCAGTCGCTGGCAGGGATCGACGCGCTCGAGGAGGCGCTGCTGTCCCGTGCCGAGGAGCATGTCGCGACCGTCATGCCGGGCTTTACCCATCTCCAGTCGGGCCAGCCGGTGACGCTCGGTCATCATTTGATGGCCTATGTCGCGATGCTCGGCCGCGATCGCAGCCGGTTCGCCGATGCCCGCGTCAGGATGAACGAATTGCCGCTGGGCAGCGCAGCGCTGGCAGGAACCGGGTTCGACCTCGATCGCGACCATGTCGCGGTGGCGCTGGGGTTCGACCGGCCGACGGCGAACAGCCTCGATGCGGTGTCGGATCGCGATTTTGTGGTCGATTATCTCCACGCGGCGGCGCTGACATCGGTCCATCTGTCGCGGTTGGCGGAGGAGATCATCTTGTGGGCGAGCCAGCCATTCGGGTTCATCAAATTGCCCGATGCCTGGTCGACCGGAAGTTCGATCA
>JAJAZM010000162.1 GCA_026785645.1 Sphingomonas bacterium
CGATCGAACCCGATCCTGCCCAATTCGCGCTCGGTTTCACCCTTCATCGCCAGATAATTGTTCCGCGCTCCCGCCAGCGCTCCGACCGACGACACGCTCAGCATCTGCCGCGCTCCAGCCGCTTTCGCCGCGGTCGCAAAGCCGAGTACCGCCGTCACATCGACTGCTCGAAACGCTTCCCAGCCGCCCGCCTGCTTGATCGTCGTGCCAAGCGTCGAAATCGCAACATCGATTGCTTCCCCGGCAAGCAAGCCCGGCCATCGATCGATCGGACCGAGCCGCTCTTCGGCGCCAGATACCCCCGCCGCCCTGCGCCCGATCAACAGCACATCATGGCTCGCCGCCAGCCTCATCGCCAGCGCCCGCCCGATCAGCCCGGTCGCGCCGATCATCGCGACCCGCATCAGAATTTCGCCGGCAGATTGACCGCCCCGACCAGCCGCTCGTGGCTGCGGATGGCGAAGCCGTCGGTCATTCCGGCGATATAATCGGCGATCCCGCGCAACCGGCTCGTCTCGCCCTCCCCCGCCCAGCCGTCGGGCAGCAACGCCGGGTCGGCGCGATACGCTGCGGCCAGGTTGGCAATCACGCGCTGCGCTTCCAGACGCACCGGGGTCAGCGCCGCGCTATTGTACAGCCGGTCGTAGAGGAATCGTTTCAGCGCGCGCTCCTCGACCTCCATCGCTGGCGAAAACCCCGCCAACTGCCGCCCGCAACCGCGCACCGCGTCGATGTTCGTCACCCCCGCCTGCGCCACCCGCCTCCGCGTCTCGTCGAGCACGTCGCCGACCATCGTCCCGATCCCGTCGCGCACCAATGCCTTGACCTTGCGCGACGGATCGAGCCCCGGATGCCGATCCTCGATTCTCCCCCACAGCCGCGCCACCAGCGGCAGATCGAGCAGTTCGCCCAGATCGATGATCCCCGCGCGCAAGCCGTCGTCGATATCGTGATTGTCATACGCAATATCGTCGGCAATCGCCGCAACCTGCGCCTCGAGGCTCGGCCAGCTGTCGAGCTGCAGCTCGAATCCAGCATCGGCTTGCGCCAACGCCCAGCCCGGTGCCATCACCGGGCCATTATGCTTGGCCAGCCCCTCGAGCGTCTCCCAGCTCAAATTGAGCCCGGCAAAATCGGGGTACGGCGCCTCGATCCGGGTCACCAGCCGCAGCGTATGACCATTGTGATCGAACCCCCCGGCATCGGCCAGCGCCGCCGACAGACTATCCTCCCCGGCATGGCCAAACGGCGGATGGCCAAGGTCGTGCGCCAGGCACAAGGCCTCGGTCAGATCCTCGTTGAGCCCCAGCGCCCGCGCCATCGACCGGCCGATCTGCGCCACCTCGATCGAATGCGTAAGTCGCACCCGGAAATGGTCGCCGTCGGGGGCGACGAACACCTGGGTCTTGTGGCGCAGGCGGCGGAAGGCGACCGAGTGGACGATCCTGTCCCGATCGCGCTGGAAGGCGTCGCGCGGGCCGCGCGGCCCGTCGGCGCGCTCGGCGAAGGCCCGGCCGCGCGATCTTTCTGGCTGCGCGGCAAGGTCTTTTGGAAAGATCATTTCGTGGCGATTTTCTCGAAGGTCATGCCGTTGGGGGCGGTGTAGGTAAAGCCGTCGATCCCGGCCTTGGCAAGCTGGTTGACGAAGTCGCCGCAGTCGTCGCGGCTCTTGAACGGCCCGATCACCAGCCGGAACAGTTCCTTGCCATTGGTCACTTGCGCGCTCTTGCCCGTGAACAAGGCCGGCTTCTTCGCCTTGATCCGCTTATATTCGATCCCCATCCGGTCGGCATTCGCACCGCTCGCCAGCTGGACGAAATAGGGGCTTGTCGGGGTTTTCTTCCTCGCTGCTTCCTTGAGCTTGGCCGCCTCCTTTGATTTCTCCGCCTCGACCTTGGTTTTGGTCTTGGCGCTGGCCTTCGCCTTGGCCACGTCGAGTCTCGCCAGTTCGACCTTGGGCCGCGGCGCGGGCGGGCGCTTGATTTCCAGCTTGGGGGTCGAGCGTGGCGGCGGCGCGGCCGCTTCGACAGTGCGGATTGGCTTGGTGGTCAGGATCGGTTCGCCGTCACGATTGAGCACCGCCCCGACATTGACCGGCACCAATGGCTCGGCTTCCTCGACAACCGGCAGCAGCTCGTCGGCGGAAAAGCCCGGTCGGGGTTCGGGATCGGGCTCGGCGGCCTTCTTCGGCGCAGCGACCACTGCTGAGTCGGGCTTGCGCTGAACCGACGCATAGCGCGACGGGTCGAGCGACGGCCGCGACGTTGCAAGATAGGTCGACGGCGCCGCCGGCTCGCGCACCGCGCGGCGGGGCGCCTCGGCAACCCGGATCACCGGCGTCACGTCCGGCTTGAACCCGGGCGTGACCTCGGTCCGGGCGGGCGGCGTGACCCTGGCATTCATCGGTGGAGTCACCTGGACTTGCGCAGTCCGCCGCGGCGCGGCGAAGATCACCTCGGACTTCTTGCCGATCGACACCACCGGCGAAGACGAAATCCGTTGGGTCGAGGAATAGCGCTGCGCCGCATCCTTGGGGAATTCGCCCAGATGCACCGCCATTGCTTTCTCGTCAGCCCGGAGCACCGGCAGCAAGCGGAAAAACGGCTCGAACCGCGCGCCCGCGCCGGGCAAGGCGGCTTCGATCGTGCGCCGTGCGCCCTCGCGGTCGCCGGCCAACGCAAGCACGAAGGCGTTGGTCCGCACGGCCGCCGCATCGCGCCGCCGGAGCAACGGCTCGAGCATCGCCGCGGCGCCCTTGATGTCTTTCGAAATCGCCAGGCTCAGCGCCAGTCGCCGCCGCGCTTCATCGGCCTGGGCGCCGAACATCGCTATCCGATAATCCGATTGCGCCTTGGCTTGCTGGCCGAGCAGGTCGAACGCCAGGCCGCGGTCGAGCGCGAGCAGGGAGTGCGGCGCGCCGAGCGCCGAGGCCCGGTCGAAATAAGTCATCGCCCCGCGCGCATCGCCCATCGCGGTCATCGCCGCGCCCATCCCGACCTTCGGCACCGGGCTTTGCGGCGCGGCTTCCTCGGCGCGCCCGTAAAAGCCCGCCGCCGCCTGCGTATCGCCCATGTCGAGCGATGCTCGGCCGGCTGCGATCAGCGCCAGGAAATTGCGCGGCTCGCTCGACAAGGTGCGAAGCGCGCCGGCCAGCGATGTGCCGGGGTCGGTCGGGGTGATCGCATATTGCGCGGCGATCGGGACGGCCGGGGCGCCAAGCGCGGCGATCAGGATCAGGGCGCGGATTGCGCAGGTCGGAATCACCATCGCGCGGGTCGGAATCATGAGCATGATGCGACCCATCGCCCAAACCAGCTTGCTCCAACATTGCTGGAGATCAAGACGCGCCGAATCGTGGCCGGGCGGCGATGAGCGGATGCCCATATTCGTCGCCCCACCAAATCCCCGGCGGGCGAGGCTCACGCTTATTGGTTGTTCTGCCGGTTGAGGAAACGCGGGATGTCGAGCGGCTCGCGGCGGAAGCTCGGAACCGGCTCGCCGTCCTTGCCTTCGGCCTGCGCCGCGCCGCGCGCGATATTCGACATGCGCTCGAACAGGGTTCCGCCGCCAGGCGCGATCCGCGGCTTGTCGACGTCGGTCGCCGGATTGCCGGCTTCCTCGATCAAGCTTTCCTCGGTCATCGTCGGCTCGTCGTCGGCGGGCGGGCCGACCGGCACCGATCCGACCGGCTGGGTCAGGATATCATCGCCGTCGAGCATCAGCTCATCGGCTTCGTCATCCTGGGTCAGCTCGAGCATGTCGTCATTGGTCGACGTCCTGGTGCTTTCCTCGATCGTCGGAGTCGGCGTGACCGGAGTCACCGCAACCGGGGTCGCGGTTCGACCGGGGAAGCTGAACACCTTGGCCGGCTGCGCCATCGTCCCCGTTTCGGATTCGATTCCGGTGGCAACCACCGAGACCCGGATCTTGCCCTCGAGCCCGTTGTTGAACGCCGATCCCCAGATGATGTTGGCGTCGGGGTCGACCAATTCCTTGATGTGGCTCGCGGCTTCGTCGACTTCCATCAGCTTCATGTCGTCGCCGCCGGTGATCGAGATGATCACGCCCTTGGCGCCCTTCAGGCTGACGCCGTCGAGCAACGGGTTGGAAATGGCTTTCTCGGCGGCTTCGATCGCGCGATTCTCGCCCGATGCTTCGCCGGTGCCCATCATCGCCTTGCCCATCTCGCCCATCACCGAGCGGACGTCGGCAAAGTCGAGGTTGATCAGGCCCGGCATGACCATCAGATCGGTGATTCCGCGGACACCCTGCTGGAGCACCTCGTCGGCCATTTCGAACGCTTCCTTGAAGGTCGTGTCCGAATTGGCGAGGCGGAACAGATTCTGGTTGGGGATGACGATCAGCGTATCGACATGCTGCTGCAATTCTTCGATTCCCGAA
>JAJAZM010000163.1 GCA_026785645.1 Sphingomonas bacterium
CACGCGGTCGCTCGGCTGCGGGCGGCGATGGCGCGGGACGCGCGACCGGCTTCGGCTCGCCCGGATCGTCGATTGCCGCGACCAGGCGTTCGAGGGTCAGGTCGCGCGCAAGCCCCCCGGTCATCGCCATCAATCGCAACCACAGACGCGACGCCACCGTCGGCGATTTGGAGTCGCGTCGTGCCCGGGTCAGCAGGACTCGCGGTGCACCCAGCGCGGAGGCAAAGTCATGCGCCGACAGGCCGACCCGGAAATCGAGCCCGGGAAGCCCCAGCACCGCGCGGATTTTCGGCGCGAGCCATGGGTCGGGTGCGGGCAGTGACGGCCACACGCCCTCGTTCAATCCGCCGAGGATCATCAGATCGGCATGCTGCAACCGCGCTTCGAGCAATCCCCAGATAAACACACGCGGGTGACCACCATATGGCGGGCGTACCGGTCGGGCATCGAGCAGGTCGCGCAGCAAGGGCACCCATTGCTGGTCATCGAGCATCAGGGTCGCAGCATCGGGAGCCGCTTCAAGCTCGGCGATCAAGGTTGCGGCGAGGCGCCCGTCGGGCCCCGACCAGGCGCGGTTCCCGGCCAGCGCGGTGGCGGCAACGCGAAGCGCGGCGGCGAAGGCCGACAGGCTGAGCGGTGCGCGCAGCCCTTCAACCGACTCAAGTGTGGGCCGTACCAGCGCCCACGCCGATTCGGCATCCTTGCCCGCGAAGTGCGCATCGAGTCCGTCCAGTCCCGCGGGCGGGCGCGGACCGCGCAGCCGGCGGTCGAGCAAGCGCGCCGCGGCGAGCCAGTCCTGCCGCTCGCCCTCCTCACCCCCGACCAGTGGATGCTTGACCAGCGCCAGCATCGCCACCGGGGCCATCCCTTCCGCGGCGGTGGTTGCAATTGCCAGCAGCAAGGTCCCGGCGGGTGCCTGGCTCAAGGGTCGCCCGGCGCTGTCGTCTGCGTCGATCCCCCAGCGGCCGAGCAACGCCGACACCCGTGACGCCAGAATCCGGTCGGGGGTCACCAACGCGGCGGTCTGGCCCGGGGTCTCGACCGACTGGCGAAGTGCGATTGCGATGGCCATTGCCTCGCTCGCCGGATCGGCCAGTTCGGCAGCACGGATCCCCGTCAGCCGACGTTCGCGCGGCGGCAGTCGGCTCCATTTGTCGCTGAAGTCGGCGGCGGTCATGGCGTTGGCGACCGCGCGTCCTCGCACCGCCGGCGATGCCGCCCGGCCACCGCCGCGCCATACCGTCACCTCACCGCGTGCAACGCCGATCCGGTCGAGCAGCAATTTCAGATGATATTGCGGATGGCTTTCCTCGGCGCGATGCTCATCGTCGGGGCCAAGCGCATCCCATTCCTCGTCGTTCATCACCTCGGCCAAGGCAAGCGCGGGGAGGATCACGGCGCCATCGGGCATCCGCGACACGCTACGCAGCAATGCCGCGACGGCCGGCGCGGCAGTGGTCACCCCGGCAGCGATGGTGAAGCCCGGCGGCGGCTTGATCGACCAGCGTGTCGCAGTGGCGCGGAGCAAGCGGTTGCGGCGATCGGTCAGGTCAATCGCGCCGCGTCGGGCAAGCTCGGCTGGCCAGGCGTTGATGATCGCCTGCAACCGGTCGAGCGACACTTGCCAATGGCGCGCGAGTTCGGGTGCTTCGGCGGCAGCTTCGGCGAGCGTTGACGGGGGCACTTCCTCGATGGTCAGCGCATCGAGCGTTCGCGCCAGATCGGACGCCAGTCGCATTGCTTCCGCCCCGCCCTCGCCGCCGCGCCGGACAATGGTCGCCAGTGCCAATTGCCGCGCCAGCGGGTCGATTGCGCGTGGCACCATGGTATCGGTCCCGGCAGGGTCGAGCGCACCACCGATCCGGTCATCGAGTTCGGGATCGCCGATCGCGATCATTCGCGGCAGGACCAGCCCGCTTCCGCTGGCACGAACAAATGCCTCGGTCAGCGCCCGCACCGCGCGATTGTTGGGAAGCAGGATTCTCCCTCCGGCGAGCGCCATCGGATCACGACCATATTTTGCAAGCAGGCCCGTCGCGAGCGAGTCGGCGAAGCTGCGGTGCGCCGGAATAGTGTAAACAGTCGGTCTTGCCGCGCCGTCACTCATTCGCCAGCGCCGCCTCGGTATCGGTAATCGAGCGCGGAGTGCCGACGTCGAACCATAGCCCTTGGTGGACCAGCCCGTAACAGCGCCCCGCCTCGATCGCGCGATCCCACAATAGGTTGGTCGAGAAAGCGCCTTCTGGTGCGCCTTCGAGGAGCCTCTTGGAAATTATCTGGATCCCGGTGAAGACGTAGGGCGCGACCCGCGAACGCGCGCGGCGGCTGAGCCGGCCGAAGCGGTCCAACCGAAAATCTCCCTGCCCGCGATGATTGCCCGCCCTCGCCTGTGGCACCAGCAACAGCAACGCATCCATCTTCTGGTCGTCCCATCCGCTGGCAAGCAATTTGAGCCCGTCGGCGGGGCCGTCGATCCAGAAATTGTCGCTGTTGACGACGAAGAATGGGTCGCAATCGATCATCGGCGCCGCCTGCACCAGCCCGCCGCCGGTCTCGAGCAGAAAGGCGCGCTCGTCGGAAATGGTGATTGCAAAATCGCTGGCCTTGGTCGCTAAATGGGCTTCCATCTGGTCGGCGAGATAATGGACGTTGACCACCAGCTTGACGACCCCCGCCGCGCGCAGCCGATCGAGCACATGATCGATCAGCGGCTTTCCAGCGAGCTCGACCAAAGGCTTGGGCCGGTCGGCGGTGAGCGGGCGCATGCGTTTGCCAAGGCCAGCGGCCATGACCATCGCCGTGTCGGGGACGTCCGCGGAGATCTCGGGGCGAAGGCGGAGCGAGCGGCGGGACTTCATAGATCATCGGCCCAGGCTGCGGCGCGCATCGCCAAGGGCACATTGCGGTCGAACCAGTCGCGGACCGGCTCGAGCCCGGCCGCCCCAAGGTCGCGTTCGAGCAGCCCCCACATGCGCGGTTGAAAGGCGCGGTATTGCGGCTTGCCGTCGCGCTTCCATAGACGAACGAACACCCCGAGGATTCGCGTATTGCGTTGCGCGGCGAGCACCCAATAAGCTCGCTCGAAGGCCGCCCCGCCACCGGTTGCGGCACGATAATGATCGATCATCGCGCGCTCGAGCGTAGGCGACACATCACGGCGGGCATCTTCAAGCACCGAGGCGAGATCATAGGCCGGATGCCCCGCAAGCGCATCCTGGAAATCGAGCAGCCCGAGGTGCGCCACCCCCTCGCGCCCGGCGACGAGCATGATATTCTCGGCATGATAGTCGCGCAGCACGGTAACTGGGCCGAGCCCGTCGGCGGCGACCGGGCCAAGCACCTCGGTCCAGGCCGCGCGATAGCTATCGCGGTCGACCTCCAACCCCAGCGCCGGCGCATACCAGTCGGGAAACAGCATCAGTTCGTCGAGCCACTGGTCGAGCCCGTGCGGTGGCAGGCCGGCCATCGGCGGCTGCCCATGAAGCCGGACGAGGAGGTCGGTGGCGAGGCGGTAGAGTTCCTCCTCGCGGCCAGGATCGTCATCGAGCGTTTCGCGCAGCCGATCATTGCCCATGTCGCCCAGAAGAAGCAGCCCCAGATCGAGATCGCGGGCAATGATTTCGGGAGCGGTCAACCCAACCGAGGTCAGCCATTCGGCGACCGCGATGAACGGGCGCGGGTCCTCATGCGGCGGCGGGGCGTCCATAAGCACCGCCTGGCGGCCCTCGCCGATCACCCGGAAATACCGCCGGAACGAGGCGTCGCCGGCAAGCGGCTCGACGCGCGCGTCGCCCCACCCGCAAGCGGTCAGGAAGGCGGCAGTGCCGGCGGGCGGAATCATCGGCTGGTTGGGGGCGGTGGCCATCGCCCTTCCCATGCCGCCGGGACTTGTGCTGTCAAGCGGCGCTGCTCCGGTCCGGTGATCTCGAGCGTCAGGCGGAGGGCGTGCGGCCAGGCGGCGGGGCCGGCGCGTTCGGGCCATTCGACCAGCAACACCACCTCGTCGCCAATCGAATCGAGGCCGATCTCGGCGAGCTCCGATGGATGTTCGATGCGGTAGAGATCGGCGTGCCACACTGCGAGCATCATATGATCATAGGGTTGAACGATCGCGAAGCTTGGGCTCGGGACTTCGCCTTCATGGCCAAGAGCCGCCAGCAAGTGTCTGACAAGCGTCGTTTTTCCCACGCCAAGCCCGCCCGACAGCGTAACCACGTCGCCGCCCTTGAGCTGGCGAGCGAGTCGCTGGCCGATCGCCGCCGTCGCCGCTTCATCGGCAAGGATCATTGCGGCGCGCGGGGGATGATCATCGTCACCCTGGTCCCCTCCCCGACCGCCGATTCGAGCCCGACCTTGCCGCCATGCGCCTCGATGAACTGGCGGGTCAGCGGGAGCCCGAGCCCGAGCGCCGCATCGCCCCGCCCGACCCCGCCAATGCTGTGGAACCGGGTGAACACGTCCTGCTGGTCTTCGGGTGCAATGCCCTGGCCATTGTCGGTCACCGAAATCGTCACCGACTGCTCATCGCCCGCCGCCGAAAGCACGATCCTGCCCTTGTCAGGCGTGTAAGCGACTGCGTTGCGAAGCACATGCTCGAGCGATTCGCGAAGGCGCCGGGCATCGCCGATCACGACCCCGGCGGACGGGTCGATATCGAGCTTGAAGCTCTGCTTGCGGTCGGTCGCGCGCGGCGCGATGGATTCGGCAACGGTGCGGCACAATCCCGCCATGTCGATCCGCTCGCGGTCGAGCACGATCCCGCGTCTGTCGCCTTCGGTCAGGTCGAGCACGTCGTCGATCAACTTGGCCAGCCGCTCGACCGATTCCAGGATCGCATCGACATAATCCGACGCCGCCGGCGGAAGCTTGCCGGCATAGCCTTGCGCAAGCATTTCGGCGAAGCCGCCGATCGAGGTCAACGGGGTGCGCAATTCGTAGCTCATCCCCGCGACGAAGTCGGTCTTGACCTTGTCGGCCTCCTCCAGCCCGGTGGCGCGCTCGCGAAGCGCAGCCTCGATCCGCGTCGAATCGGTGACGTCGACCATCGTGAACAGGGCATTCCCGTCGGGCAGCGGAACCGCCGCAAATTCGAAATGGCGACCGTCGGTCATCGATACCCGGCCGGTCCCCGACTGGCGCCCGGTGGTGGTGTCCCGGACCATTTCGCGGACTTGGGCGGCGGCCGTCGGATTGACCAGTTTCTTGGCCATCACCGGCACCAGTTCGTCGACCCGCGGATGCTCGGCGAGCCATTCCTCGTCGAGATCCCACACCTGGCAGAAGCGCCTGTTCCAAAGATACAGCCGACCGTCGGACGCGAACACGCTGATCGCCTCGAACAGATTGTCGAAGGTCGCGGTCCGCACCCGCAGCAACGTGTCGCGCGATGATGACAGGCGGACCTGTTCGGTGCGATCCTCGAGGATCATTCGAAGCCCGCCGTCAGGCAGTGGCTGGGCAACCACCCGCCAATGGTCACCGTTGGTCAGGATCCAGTCCTCGGTGAAGGCTTCCTCGGGCGACAGGAACCAGTCGCGCCGCTCATTCTTCCACGCCGGAAAATCGCGCACTTCGGGCAATCGGCCATTGTCGCGCATTTGCTCGAGCACGCGATCGAATTCGGGATATTCGGTCAGCCATGCGGGGTCGATCTGCGCCATCGTCGCAAACGGCTGGTTGAAGAAGGACAGGGTCCGATCCGAATCGAATTGCGCCACCGCCGCAGTCATCCGGTCGGCCAGCTCGCGCTGCGACAGGAGGTTCTGCGCAAGCTCGAAGCGCGCATCCTCGAGATCCTGGATGTCGATCGCAAAACCCGCAACCGCTCCGGTCGGAAGCGGCACATCGACCAGCTTGAGCATCCGCCGTTCGCCGCCAATTGTCGCCGGCTGGGTGCGAATATAGGGGCGACCACCCTCCAGCGCGGTGGCTGCGCCGGCACGAGCACCCTCGTCACCGGGACTGTCGATCAACTCGCTGCCGAGTGCGATGACCTCGGCCGCGTCGCGCGCCTCGACCGCCGCGACAAACGCTGAATTGACCAGCCCGAGGCTCATGTCGGGCCCGCGATACCACATCGGGAAGGGCGCGCTTTCGATGAGATGGGTCAAGGCATCGAGCGCGGCTTCGGTGCGACCAAGCTGGGTAGCGAGTTTCAACCGCTCGGCCTCGGCCCCGGTCGCGTCGAACAGCCACAGCAACAATGTCCCGGCGGCATAAGGCGGCGGCGCAAGCCCGCCCCGCACCTCGACCGCGCGGTCCGTCCCGGCGATCCGCACCTGGCGGGCGATTGGCGAGCCACTGATTGCCGCCGCCTGGACATCGGCCTTCAGCGCTTCGAGGTCGGCCGGGTCGAGACCCAGTCCCTCGCCGGACAGGTCGTCGAGGTGCGCAGGCATTGCGCCAAGACCGAGATCGCGCTGGAGCAGGGTGTCAGTTTCGATCCCGCCGTCGGGATGGACGATGAGCGGGCGAGCCGGGACCGAGCGCAACAGGGAGGCGATCGATCGAGCGCCGCCGAGCAAGGCATTGGCGCGGCTGATCCGGCGACTGGCGAGGATCATCAGGAACGCCGCAATCGCCACCCAGAAAGCGGCGAGCAATATGATTACGGTGGCGAGCCCCGGAGTGATCGTCATGGGATGTTGGTGCCGCCCGCCATGGCCAAGGTCATAGGACGCGAGGCGGCAAAGAAAAAGGGCGGCGCGCAGGTCTGCGCACCGCCCCTCAATCTCGCGTCAGTCGGGCTTAGTAGCGATAATGATCGGGCTTGAACGGACCGCTCAGCGGAACCCCGATGTACGCGGCCTGCTTGTCGCTGAGCTTGGTCAGCTTGACCGACAATTTGTCGAGATGGAGCGCTGCGACCTTCTCGTCGAGATGCTTGGGCAGGACGTAGACGTCGTTGCCGTAGGCCGCCGACTTGGTCCACAATTCGATCTGCGCCAGCGTCTGGTTGGTGAAGCTGGCCGACATCACGAAGCTCGGGTGGCCGGTGGCGTTGCCGAGATTGACCAGGCGGCCCTTCGACAGGATGATCAATTTCTTGCCATCGGCGAATTCGACCTCGTCGACCTGCGGCTTGATTTCGACCCACTTCATATTGGCCAGGCCACCGATCTGGATCTCGCTGTCGAAGTGGCCGATGTTGCACACGATCGCCATATTCTTCATCGCGCGCATATGATCGACGGTGATGACGTCCATGTTGCCGGTGGCGGTGACGAAGATGTCGGCGCGGGTTGCGGCCTCCTCCATCGTCACGACCTCATAGCCCTCCATCGCCGCCTGCAAGGCGCAGATCGGATCGACTTCGGTGACCAGAACGCGCGCGCCGCCATTGCGGAGCGACGCGGCCGAGCCCTTGCCGACATCGCCGAAGCCGGCGACGCAGGCGACCTTGCCGGCGAGCATCACGTCAGTGCCGCGACGGATGGCGTCGACCAACGACTCCTTGCAGCCGTATAGATTGTCGAATTTCGACTTGGTCACGCTGTCGTTGACGTTGATCGCCGGGAAGGGGAGCTTGCCCTGCTTGGCGAGCTCATACAGGCGATGGACGCCGGTGGTGGTCTCCTCGCTGACGCCCTTGATCGCGGCCACGGTCTTGGTGAGGTAGCCCGGACGCTCTTTCAGGAAGTGGCCCAAGGTCGCGACGAAGACTTCCTCTTCCTCGTTGGTCGGAGTGAACAATGTCTCGCCTGCTTCGACCCGAGCGCCCCACAGCGCGAACATCGTGGCGTCGCCGCCATCGTCGAGAATCAAATTGCAGGTCAGGTCTCGATTGGCCTCGGTCGACCAATCGAAGATGCGGACCACATAGTCCCAATATTCCTCGAGCGTCTCGCCCTTGACCGCGAACACCGGCACGCCCGTCTTGGCGATGGCGGCGGCGGCATGGTCCTGGGTCGAGTAAATGTTGCACGATGCCCAGCGGACGGTCGCGCCAAGCGCGGTCAGCGTTTCGATGAGGACGGCGGTCTGGATCGTCATGTGTAGCGAGCCGACGATGCGCGCGCCCTTCAACGGCTGCGATGCGCCAAATTCCTGGCGCAAGGCCATCAGCCCGGGCATTTCGGTTTCGGCGATCTCAATCTCCTTGCGACCGAAATCGGCGAGGGCGAGATCCTTGACGAAATAGTCACGGGTAAGCGTGTCGGCGGAAGTGGCCACGAATATTCTCCAACGGTAAGGGTTGCCCCGCCCCTAACCGCGAGGCGCTTCAAAAGCAAATATAAAGAATTCTTTATATGTTCGCTTCAGCGGTGCACATCACGCGACGCCTGTCTCGCTGACGAGCAGCCGCGGGTCGATCCCTTCGGCCTTGAAGGCCCGTTCCCAGCGCTCCGCCGTCGGGGTTTCGAACAGCAGGTCGGCATCGCCCCTGGCAGCGAACCAGCCGTGGCGGGTCATTTCCTCGTCGAGCTGTCCTTCGCCCCAACCGGCATAGCCAAGCGCGATCAGCCAGCGCGCCGGCCCCCTGCCCTCGGCGATCGCTTTCAACACATCGATCGTCCCGGTCATGGCGTAGAGCGGCCCCGCCGGCCCGACCACCTGGATCGTATCCTGCCCGCCCCAATCATCGCTGTGCAGCACGAAGCCGCGCCCCGGCTCGACCGGTCCGCCATGGTGGACCGCGCAATCGGGCGCTTCGCCGGGATCGACCTCGAGTTGTTTGAGCAATTGGCGGAAGCGAAGTCCGGCGCGAAGCTGGCCGATGCCGATCCCGACCGCGCCCTGCTCGTCATGCACCGCGATCGCGATAACCGCCCGCTCGAAGCGCGGATCGGCCATGCCGGGCATGGCAAGCAGCAATTTGCCGGACAGGAAGGGTGCTTGGTCCATCCCCCTTACGATGCCCCCGCACGCTTCGGCGGACAAGCCTTCACAGCGGAACAAGAGGCGGATAGAGGCCGCTTCATCGAAAAGGAGACCAATATCATGACGATCCAGGTCGGCGA
>JAJAZM010000164.1 GCA_026785645.1 Sphingomonas bacterium
ATCTGGCTGATCCGCCAGCCCCGCTGATTGGCGGCATCGAGCGCGGGCACGTCCTGCCCCGGATCGACCACCGCCACAGTGCCGCTGTCCGGATCGCGCAGCATCCAGATGTAATTATCGCTCAGCGCGGGAACGGGGATGACCTCGATCATCACCATTCGCCTGTATTGGCCATCGACGCCCAGGGTTCGGCCGAGGGCAGCGCCTCGCCCTTCTGCAGCAATTCGATCGAAACCAGGTCGGGCGATCGGACGAACGCCATATGCCCGTCGCGCGGGGGACGGTTGATCGTCACGCCGCTGTCGGCCAGCGCCGAGCAGGTCGCGTAGATATCGTCGACCAGAAAGGCGAGATGGCCGAAGTTGCGGCCGCCGGCATAGCCTTCTTCCCCCCAATTATGAGTCAGCTCGACCTCGGCCTCATCGCCGGGGAAGCCGAGAAAGATGAGGGTGAATTTGCCCGCCGGAACCTCTTGGCGGCGACGCTCCTCGAGCCCGAGCAGTTGGAAAAATGCAACAGTCGCGTCGGGATCGGACACACGAAGCATGGAATGGAGGAATTTCACTTTGGCTTAACTCCGTTCATCGCTATATAAGCACGGTTCGTCGACGGTCCGAGACCGGCAATCATGTCCGGTGGCCGTCCTAAAGAGACGACGAACCGAGAGTGTGGTTCCATGCAGACCATGATTCAAGGCAATCGCGCCATCTTGCTTGGCTCGGTGGGGATATTTTCGGCCGCGCTGGTCGCCAGCGGCTATCTCCTCGGTGACGGCTTGCGGCGCGCCAAAAGCGCCGAACGTTCGATCTCGGTGCGCGGCGTGTCCGAACGCGACGTGACCGCCGATCTCGCCACCTGGACGATCAGTTTCTCGCAGGAAGGGCCCGAGCTCGGCGCGGTCAACGCCCGGGTCGAGCAACAGAGCGCCGCGGTCCGCCGCTTCTTCGCGACGTCGGGGTTCAAGTCGTCGGACATCAGCGACAGCGGGGTCAGCTTTAGCCGCACCCACGTCAACAACGACGAAGGCCAGCGGGTCGAAACCCGGGTCACCGTGACCCGATCGGTGCAGCTGCGCACCGCCGAGGTGATGAAGGTTCGCTCGGCGCAGCAGCGGCTGCCGGCGCTGCTGCGCGACGGGGTCGAGCTCGACGGCAGCAATCTGAGCTTCAACTTCACCGGATTGAACCAGCTCAAGCCCGAGATGATTGCCGAAGCGACGAAGCGGGCGCGGGGCAGTGCCGAGCAATTCGCGCGCGACAGCGGGGCTCATGTCGGGAGCATCCGGACCGCGTCCCAGGGATATTTCTCGGTCGGCCCGCGCGACGGTTCCGAGGGCGAGGAAGGAAGCGCCAACGGTTCGCCGTTCCAGAAGGTCAGGGTGGTGACGTCGGTCGATTACGATATCGCCGTCTAGACGCTAATCTTTACCGATGCCCCGGCCCCTCGCCGTCGCCATCGGGTCGCGCCGCGACCTGGTTGGTGACGGTCAGCGGGATGTTGAGCATGCCCAGCGCGCGGCGTGCGGCATTGCCGCTCGCACCCTTGGGGTCGGCGGCGGCGGCGCGGGTCCAGTAATCGCGCGCCTTGGCGTCATCACCGGCGGTTTGGTAGACGTGCCCGGCCTCGAACAAGATGGACGAATCATTGGGGGCCATCGCCAGCGCGCGGTTGATCGCGACCTTGGCGGTGGCGATGTCATTCTCGCGAATCGCCAAAGCGGCGGAGAAATACCACAGGAAGGGGTCCTCGCCGATCGACGGTGCAGCCAGCGTCAGCTTGGCGCGCGCGGTCTTGAGGTCGCCCTGCGCTTCGGCGGCTCGGGCGCGGTCGAGCAACGCCAGCCCGCGCTGGTCGGCGAGCAGGCCCTTGCCGGTTAGCGCTCGGTCGATCGCCAGCGCGGCCTTGCCCGGCTGGTTGGCGGCAATCCACATATTGCCCGCTGCGGCGAGCATCCGGTCGGCGGCGGGGTCGCCCGGCCTGGCCATTCCGGCCGCTGTCTCGAACCCGGTCGCGGCCTCAGCAAACTTGCCCACCTCCTGCGCGGCGATGGCGCGGCACAGGCTGGCCGCGCTATTGGTCTCGGTCGGGCAAGGGGCCGCAGCGAGTGCGGCGGCGATGAGCAAGCTGATCATGACAATCTCTCTGCCAAAACGGCGATGGCGCGAATCAGCGCTTCGATTTCGTGCGGCTTCGACAGCCGGTGTCCGCCATGTTTGATCAGGGTCAGCTGGACATCGCCTGAATGGATCGAGTCGAGCAGTTTGAACGCGACCCCGACCGGCACGTCCTGGTCCTGGTCGCCGTGAATCAGCCGCACCGGGCAGTTGATCAGAATCGGGCTGTACAACATGCGCAAGCTTGCCCCGGATTCGACGAACCGCGCATGGGTGACCTGCGGCGGCCCGCCATCGGCATTGGCGGTCTCGAACCGCGAAATGGCGAGCAGCGACTGGCGCTGTTCGGGGGTGTAGCCCCAGTCGGTGAAGTCGGGCGCAGCGGCGACACCGACGATCGCGACCACCCGATCGGGCCGTTTCAGTGCGGCGTGAAGCGCCAGCCAGCCGCCCATCGACGAGCCGACCAGCAGCACCGGCCCATCGACCAGCAAGTCGATCGCCGACACCACTTCGTCGAGCCATCGGGTCAGCGTGCCGTCGGCCAAATCACCCCCCGACGATCCGGTCCCCGAATAGTCGAAGCGCAGATACGCGAGGCCGGCGGCGGCGGCGAAGCGGTCGATCTCGACCGCCTTGGTGCCGTCCATGTCCGATCCATAGCCGGGCAGAAACATCAGTGTCGGCCCCGTCACGTCGGGGTGCTTAGGCCGCTGACGATAGGCGATCTTGCGCCCGTCGCCGGGGTCGAAATAAGCCAAAGGCGCGGGGTCGCGGGGGGGAATGTCGGTCATCGCCGCGCCTCTTGGCCCAAACCGCGGCGGCCGAACAGGGGGTCGGGCGCGCTTCGCCGCCGGATTGGCCACTGCTCAGCGCTTTAGGAACGCGTCAAGTTCGGCGGCGAAGCGCGTCGGCTAATTTTGCATGATGAAGTGATAGCTGCCGGTGATCGGCACGAGTTAGACCGACGGCAGGCGGGCATAGGCATCGGCGTAAATCTTGGCGGCGGCGGCGGGGGCCAGCAGATATTTGGTCATCGGATCAGCCTTTCGTAGGCGAGGTAAAAATGGCTTCGATCGAGCAATCGAACAATTCGGCGATGCGGAAGGCGAGCGGTAGCGACGGGTCGTATTTGCCGGTCTCGATCGCATTGACGCTTTGGCGTGACACCGCCAATCGCTCGGCCAGGTCCTGCTGGCTCCAGTCGCGCATCGCGCGCAGCACCTTGAGGTTATTGGTCATGCGCAGTCGCCGCTCGTGCCGACTGTGATCCAGTTGTAGAGTGCGCCGACGCCAAGCCCCATGAACCAGAAGAAGGCCGCGCCGAAGCCATTGGATCCTTGCGGCACAAGGTCGAAATTCTGGAGGAATTCCCAGATCGTCATCACCGTCAGGCAAAAGCCGGTCGCAACCAACGTCTGGCGAACCAGCAACATCCTGACAAATTCGTCGGGCTCCTCAACCAGCAGCCGCATCACTGCCCAGAACACGCCGATGATCGGCAGGGCTGGAAGCACCGCCAGGGCATAAGCCGCTGGCCCAGAGACCATGTTCGCTCGAAACGCGGTGACCGCGGCAAACAGAGTGATGAGGTAGATCGTCATCAGGACCGCGAGGCGGATGACATATTTGCGCATCGCGGGACTTTTGTAACGGGCCATGGTGAGGCTCCTTGAGATTGGTCTCGAGCTAGTAAAGGGTGCTTTACATAGCGACGCCCAAGCTGTCAAGCGTCATTGACAAAATATCAAGTACGCTTGCGCGGCCGCCGGGTTGAAGCCCTTGCTGCGCTGCACTAGGTGCTTTGCCCATGACCCAGATGTTCAAGATCGCCCTTCCCGATGGCTCGGTTCGGGAAATGCCCGTCGGCTCGACCCCGGCCGATGTCGCGGCGGCGATCGGGCCGGGGCTGGCCAAGGCGGCGCTGGCGGCGCGGGTCGATGGCGAATTGCGCGATCTGAACCGCCCGTTCGAGGGGGATTCAAGCCTCGCGCTGGTCACCTCGCGCGACGAGAAGGACGCGCTCGAGCTGGCCCGCCACGATTTCGCGCACATCCTCGCCGAGGCGGTGCAGAAATTGTTTCCGGGGACGCAGATCACCTTCGGCCCGGCGACCGACGACGGTTTCTATTACGATTTCGCACCAACCGCCGAGCGCGGTCCGTTCACCGACGAGGATTTGCCCGCGATCGAGCAGGAGATGCGCCGGATCATCGCCGCCGACGAGCCGCTGATCCGCGAGGAATGGAACCGCGCCGACGTCCGCGCCTTGTTCGAACGCACCGGCGAAAGCTTCAAGGCGGAATGGGTGATGGAGCTGCCCGAGGGTGAAGCGATCACCATGTATCGCTCCGGGTCCGGCGACGGCAAATGGATGGACCTGTGCCGCGGCCCGCACCTCGCCTCGACCGGCAAACTCGACCCGCAGGCGTTCAAGCTGACCCGCGTGTCGGGGGCCTATTGGCGCGGCGACCAGGCCAATCCGATGCTCAGCCGGATCTACGGCACCGCCTGGCTCAACAAGAAGCAACTCGCCGAGCATCTCGTCCGGCTCGAGGAAGCGGCGAAGCGCGACCATCGCCGGATCGGCCAGGACATGGACCTGTTCCATCTCCAGGCCGAAGCCCATGGCAGCGTGTTCTGGCACCCCAAGGGCTTCATCCTGTGGCGCCAATTGGAGGCCTATATGCGCCGTCGGCTCGACGCGGCGGGCTATGACGAGGTCAAGACGCCCCAGCTGATGGATGCCAAGCAGTGGGAGAAAAGCGGCCACTGGGGCAAATATCGCGAGAATATGTTCGTCGTCCCCGACGAAATTCCGTCTGGAGCGGACGATGCGCCGGTGCTGTCGGGCGATGCCGACCTGATGGCTTTGAAGCCGATGAATTGCCCCGCGCACGTCCTCATCTTCAAGCAGGGCATCACCAGCTACCGCGACTTGCCGATCCGCATGGCCGAATTCGGCTGCTGCCACCGCAACGAGCCCCATGGCGCGCTCCACGGGATCATGCGCGTGCGACAATTCACCCAGGACGATGCGCATATCTTCGTGACCGAGGATCAGCTGATCGACGAAGTGAAGGCGTTTTGCGACCTGCTCGACAGCGTCTATCGCGATCTCGGCTTCGACCAATATGCGATCAAGCTCGCGTTGCGTCCCGACCAGCGCTTCGGCAGCGACGAAATGTGGGACTGGTCCGAACAGAGCTTGCGCGACGCGGTCAAGGCGGCCGGGCGCGATACGGAAGCATATGCG
>JAJAZM010000165.1 GCA_026785645.1 Sphingomonas bacterium
CGCGCCATTCCGCGCGGCTATGGCTGGCGGCTGGTGGCGCTGCTGCTGCTCGGCGCGAGCCAGGGGGCGCTTGGCTGGTATATGGTCAAGTCGGGGCTGGTGAACCGCACCGACGTCAGCCATTTCCGGCTGTCGGCGCATCTGCTCACCGCCTTGTTCATCCTCGCCGGATTGGTGTGGACCGCGCTCGACCTGCGCCAGCTGGCGAAGACCGGTGCAAACCGCCCTGCCCGGCTCGTCCCGCTGGCGATCGTCGTGATTGCGGTGCTGTTCGTGCAATTGCTGCTCGGCGCCTGGGTCGCAGGGCTCGATGCCGGCGCTATCGCCAGCGACTGGCCGCTGATGCAGGGTAAATTCGTCCCCGACGGGATCGACGGCGCGCGCGGGGCGGGATTTGCGCTGACCCACGACCCGTATCTCATTCACTTCCTCCATCGCTGGTGGGCGTGGGTCGCGGTCGTCGCGCTGGTGATATTCGCCCGCCGGGTCAAACCACTCGACCGCCGCGCCTCGATCGCGATCCACGGCGCGCTGGGCGTCCAGATCCTGCTCGGAATCGCCACGGTGATGAGCGGCATGGCGATCTGGCTCGCGGCGTCGCACCAGGCGGTCGGCGCGTTGCTGGTCGCGGCGACGGCGTGGGGCGCCCATGCGATCGGCCGTAGGCGGGCGTGACGGTCGTCACTGTATATGTAGTGTTCGCCAATGCCGACGAAGCGGAAGCGATCGGCCGCGCGATGATCGACGAGCGGCTGGCGGCGTGCATCAACATCCTTGGCCCGTGCCGCTCAATCTACCGCTGGGAGGACAGGATCGAAACGGTCGTCGAGGTCCCGGCGTTGTTCAAGAGCACGCTCGCACTGGCCGACACACTGATCGCCCGGATCGCCGACCTTCATAGCTACGACACTCCCGCGATCGTCGTTTGGCCGATCGACAACCTGCTCATCGGCTATGGCGACTGGGTCGGGGAAAGCGTCGGGTAACATTTTACCCGTCAGGAATTGCCTGCATTTGCTTGACTTTTCGGCTCTCGGCGGCGACTAGCCGGCTCGACGGCGCTTCCTTCGGGTGGCGCCTCCCCTATTTTCAACGGAGAGGTCCAGCCCATGAAGGCGCTGATGAAGACCACCAAGTCGATCAAACCGGCTGACGTGGTGAAAAAGTGGCATCTGATCGATGCCGAAGGTTTGGTGGTCGGTCGCGTTGCGTCGATCATCGCCAACATCCTGCGCGGCAAGCACAAGCCGAGCTACACCCCGCACGTCGATTGCGGCGACCATGTCGTGGTGGTCAACGCCGGCAAGGTGCGCTTCACCGGCCGCAAGCTCGAAAAGAAGATCTATTACAAGCACACCGGCTTCATCGGTGGCTTGAAAGAGGTCACTGCCGACAAGATCCTCGAGGGGCGCTTCCCCGAGCGGATCCTGGAAAAGGCCGTCGAGCGGATGATCCCGCGCGGACCGCTTGGCCGCGACCAGATGCGTGCTTTGCACCTCTACAACACCGCCGAGCATCCGCATGGCGGCCAGAGCCCCGAGACGCTCGATATCGCCAGCATGAACCGCAAGAACAAGGTGGGCGCATAACATGGCCGACAAGAAGAAGAGCCTGTCGGACCTCGGCGCGGTGTTAAACCCGGTTCCCGAGGTTCCCGCCGAAACCGCCGTGACCGAAACCGTCGCGACCGAGAAGACGATCGCCGCCGATGCGCCGTCAACCGACGCCGCGGTGGCCGAAGCCGAAGAGCCCGCCGCCCCGGTCAACATTCAGCCCGAGGCCCCGCTTCGCGAGCAGCAGCTCGACAAGTACGGCCGCGCTTACGCCACCGGCCGCCGCAAGGATGCGGTCGCCCGCGTCTGGCTCAAGCCGGGATCGGGCAAGATCACCGTCAACGGCCGCGACCAGATAGTCTATTTCGCACGTCCGACGCTCCGCCTCGTGATCAACCAGCCGTTCGGAATCACCGAGCGCGCCGGACAATATGACATCATCGCCACGGTCAAGGGCGGTGGGCTGTCGGGCCAGGCCGGCGCGGTGCTTCACGGCATCGCCCAGGCGCTGACCCGTTACGAGCCGGTGCTTCGCACCACCGTCAAGCGCGCCGGTTTCCTGACCCGCGACAGCCGCGCGGTCGAGCGCAAGAAGTATGGCAAGGCAAAGGCCCGCAAGAGCTTCCAATTCTCGAAGCGCTAAGGTCTACCCCAAGCTGCAACAAAGGGCGGTCCCGCCGGGGCCGCCCTTTTTGTTTGCCGCGCGCCGGGTTGCGGTTAGGCTCGGTCCATGGGGGGATATATCCACAAGCCGGTAACGTGGAACCGCGAGGCCGCGACGCTGTGGACGGCGGGACTGCGCGAGGCGGCAGCGAAACTTAGCCTCGAAGCCCTCGACGCCAATCCCGATCCGGATGCGGACGCCTTCATCCAGCCTGGATTTTATGCGTTCCAGCTAGATCGTTTCGACGTCGCGACTGCGGTGCTCGAGCATGGTGTCGCGACATTCCCCAACCATCCGATGATCCTCCTGAGCCTCGGCAGCGCGTACAGCCGGTGGCGCAAGCACCGCCAGGCTATTCCGCTGCTTGAGCGATTCCTTGCGCTCGGGATCATCGATGCCAGCGCCTTTGACGCGCTTGCCATGTCCTGCGCCGGGACCGGCGACACGATCCGCGCGCGCTTGTTCGGGACATTGGCGCTCAATGAAAAGGATGCACTGACTAAGCCGCGCCACGGCAGCCCCAAGCTCAACTTGCGCCGCAAGCCGGACAACAAGCGCAAGATCATTGCCTTCACGCTGTTCGGATCGCACCCGCGCTATCTTCGCGGCGCGCTCCAGAATGTTATCGCGGCCCGGGATCTCTACCCCGATTGGACCTGCCGGTTCATCGTTGATGACAGCGTCGATCCGACCTTCTGCGCCGTGATGGCAGAGGAAGGCGCCGAAATCGTGCATGACACCAGCGGCGACACCGACGTCCGCCATCGATTGTGCCGCCGTTTCCTCGTCGCCGACGATCCCGAAGTCGGTCATTTCATGATCCGCGACTGCGACAGCGTGGTGTCCCCGCGCGAAGCGGCAGCGGTGGCCGAGTGGCTCGACAGCGGCCTCCCCTTCCACGCGATGCGCGACTGGTACACCCATACCGACCCGATGCTGGCCGGGATGTGGGGCGGGATTGCCGGAATGTTTCCCGACATGGCCGGCGCGATCGCCAGTTTCCGCGAGGCGACCCCGCTCAACACCAATTGGGATCAATTCTTCCTGCGTGACAGGGTGTGGCCCGCGATTCGCGACCACGCGATGGTCCACGACCGCTATTTCACCGCGCACCGCGCCCAGCCCTTTCCTACCCCGACGCCGAGGGGCGAGGAGCATGTCGGGCAGAATGAGTTCGGCCACGACGAAGCCGGACAGGCCGCCGCGCTGGCCGACTTTGCCGA
>JAJAZM010000166.1 GCA_026785645.1 Sphingomonas bacterium
CAAGGGCACGCTCGACCATGCAGCGCTAAAGGCGGCCGGCCTCGCGCGCCTTGCCCTTTTTGGCGGCGGCGAGTTCGGACGGCACCTTGGCCTCGATCAGCTCGACCGAACCGCCGGCTTTTTCGATGGTTTCGCGCGCGCCCTTGGAAATTCCGGCGACCTTGAGCGCAAGCTTGGTCTTGAGTTCGCCCTTGCCGAGCACGCGAACGCCGTCCTTGCCGCCGCGCGCCAGGCCAGCGGCCTTGAGCGCGTCATGGTCGAGCGTGCCCTTGGCATCGAGCTTTCCAGCATCGATCATCTTCTGGATCGCGCCCAAATTCACCTCGGCGAAATCCTTGGCGAAGATGTTGTTGAAGCAGCGCTTCGGGAGCCGCATGTGGAGCGGCATCTGGCAGCCTTCGAAGACCTTGATCGAGCCGCCCGAGCGGCTCTTCTGGCCCTTCTGGCCGCGCCCGGCGGTCTTGCCCTTGCCCGAGCCGATGCCGCGTCCGACGCGCATCCGGCCCTTGCGGGCGCCATCATTGTCGCGGAGTTCATTGAGCTTCATGTCGTGCACTCGCTTTCGCTTATTTCGCGCAGGGTCGAGGCAGATGCCAGGATCCAATGGTTGATATTATTGCTCGACCTTGAGCAGATGCGCGACCTTGCGCACCTGGCCCATGACTTCGGGCGTGGCCTCGCACTCGACGGTGCGGTGCATCTTGTTGAGGCCCAGCCCGACGAGGGTCGCGCGCTGGGTCTTGTCGCGCCGGATCGGCGATCCGGTCTGGGTGATCTTGATCTTGGCCATCTTGTCTTACTCCACGATCGCTTCGGCGGTCGCATCCGCCTCGGCGCTCGCCATGCCGCCACGGCCGAGGAGGTCGGCGACCTTCTTGCCACGACGCTGCGCAACCGAGCGGGGGCTGGTCTGTTCCTTCAGTGCTTCGAAGGTGGCGCGGATCATGTTGTACGGATTGGAGGTGCCGACCGACTTGGTCACCACATCGGCCACACCAAGCGTTTCGAACACGGCGCGCATCGGGCCGCCGGCGATGATGCCGGTCCCCGACGGTGCCGAGCGAACGGTCACCTTGCCGGCACCGAAATGGCCCTTGCCATCATGGTGCAGGGTGCGGCCATCGCGCAGCGGAACGCGGATCATCGCCTTCTTCGCTGCCGCGGTTGCCTTGGAAATTGCCTCGGGGACTTCGCGCGCCTTGCCATGGCCGAAGCCCGAGCGGCCCTTGCCGTCACCGACCACCACCAGCGCCGCGAAACCGAAGCGCTTGCCGCCCTTGACGGTCTTCGACACGCGATTGATGTGGACGAGCTTCTCGATCAGTTCCTCGCCGCCATCGTCGCCGCCACGGTTTCCGCCGCGCTTGTCGTCGCGACGACCACGGTTGCCACCGCCGCGATTGTCGCGACCGCCGGCCCCACCGGGACCGCCACGACCACGACCGCCACGCGGACCGCGCGCATCACGCTCGGGCGCTGCCGGCGCTTCGGGAGCAGCAGCTTCAGCAGCAGGAGCGGCTTCGGCCGGAGCAGGCGTTTCGGCCGCAGGAGCCGGAGCTTCAGCCGCAGGAGCTTCAGCCACAGGAGCCGCCGCTTCAGGAGCCGCCGCTTCAGAAGCCGCTGCTTCGGGAGCGGCAGCTTCAGGAGCCGGGGCCGAAGTTTCCTCGACCTTGGGGGTTTCGTTCTCGTCAGCCATTTAGAACTCCAGTCCGCCCTCTCGGGCGGCATCGGCGAGGGCTTTCACCCGGCCATGGAAAAGGAAACCGCCACGGTCGAAGACGACCGACGACACGCCGGCCTTCTTGGCACGCGCGGCGAGGGTCTTGCCGACCTCGGCAGCACCGTCGCGGGTCGCGCCGGCCTTGCCCTTGAGATCCTTGTCCAGGGTCGAAGCCGAAGCGAGCGTCTTGCCCGCCGCATCGTCGATGACCTGGGCATAGATGTGACGACCCGAACGATGAACCGACAGCCGAGGCTTGCCGGCGCTGCGAGCGCGGAGCGTGGAACGGACGCGCTGACGGCGCCGATCAAAGAGAGAGAGTTTCGCCATGGCTTACTTCTTCTTGCCTTCTTTGCGGAAGATGAACTCGCCGCGATACTTGATGCCCTTGCCCTTGTAAGGCTCAGGCTTGCGCCAGCGGCGGATCTCAGCGGCAACCTGACCGACCTTTTGACGGTCGATCCCGCTGATTTCCACCGTATTGGCATCGGGGGTCTTGACCTCGACACCTTCCGGCACGGCGTAATTGACATCGTGGCTGTAACCGAGCTGGAGCCGCAGGTTCTTGCCCTGGGCCTGTGCGCGGTAACCGACGCCGTTGATCTCGAGCACCTTCATGAAACCCTCGGTCACGCCAGTGACGAGGTTCTGCACGTTGGTGCGCTGCAGCCCCCATGCGGCGCGCGAGCGCTGCGAGGCGGCGATCGGCTTGATGCTGATCTGGCCGTCGTCGATCGCGGTCGTGACCAGATCGTCGAGCAGGACCATTTCAAGGCTGCCCTTGGGCCCCTTGACGGTGAGGGTCTTGCCCTCGACCGCGGCGCTGACACCCGACGGCATCGCCACCGGCTTCTTACCAATACGCGACATCAGAACACCTCCGCCAGCACTTCGCCGCCGACATTCTGGTCGCGCGCTTCGGCGTCGGACAGAACGCCGCGGGGCGTCGAGACAATGGTAATTCCAAGGC
>JAJAZM010000167.1 GCA_026785645.1 Sphingomonas bacterium
CGACCACTTTCCGCAATGCGATGTACGACCAGTATAAGGCCAACCGCCCGCCCCCGCCCGACGACCTCATCCCGCAATTCCCGCTGATCCGCACCGCGACGCGCGCCTTTTCGATCCCGTGCATCGAAACTGCAGGGCTCGAGGCCGACGACATCATCGCTTGCTATACCAAGGCCGCGCTCGCCGCGGGCTGGTCGACGACGATCGTCAGCAGCGACAAGGATCTGATGCAGCTGATCGAGCCACCGGTGGATGGCAAAGGCGGGGTCGACATGCTCGACACGATGAACGACCGGCGGATCGACACAGATTATGTCATCGCCAAATTCGGGGTGCCGCCCGAGAAATTGGGCGATGTGCTGGCGCTGATGGGGGACAGCGTCGACAATGTGCCCGGCGTGCCCGGGATCGGACCCAAAACCGCAAGCCAGCTGATCGTCGATTATGGCGATCTGGAGACGGTGCTGGCGTCGACCGACGCGATTAAGAAGCCCAAGCTGAAGCAGTCGCTGATCGACCATGCCGACAATGCGCGATTGAGCCGCCAACTGGTGCGGCTGGTATGCGATGTCGCGCTGCCCGAACCGCTCGAGGATCTGGTGCTGAAGGGTATCCCGCCCGAGCCGCTGCGCGCGTTCCTCGAAGACCAGGGGTTCAAGTCGCTGCTCAACCGCGTCGGCGGGAGCGGCGGCGCGAGCGCCGGCAATGCCGCTGCCGTCATGACGCCATCGGTGGCCAAACCCTTAGCGGAGGCGGAGAAAATCACCGTCGACCGGACCAAATATGAGACGGTGACGAGCATCGAAGCGCTCGACAAGTGGATCGCCGAGGCGCGGCGCATCGGGTTTGTCGCGATCGATACCGAAACCGACTGCATCGATTGCACGGTGGCGCGGCTGGTCGGGATCAGCCTGGCGACCGCGCCCAACGTGGCCTGTTACATTCCGATCGGGCATGGCGGCGGGGACATGTTTTCGGAAAGTCCCTCGCAGCTTCCCGGCGAAGCGGTGATGGCCGCGCTCAAATCGCTGCTCGAGGATCCGGCGGTGCTCAAGATTGCGCACAACCTGAAATATGATTGGGTGATGTTCGCCAAGGATGGGATCGAAATCGCGCCCTACGACGATACGCTGGTGATGAGCTTCGACCTCGATGCCGGGCGATCGGGGCATGGGCTCGACGAATTGGCCAAGACCCACTTCGACCATGAGTGCATCGCCTTCAAATCGGTGTGCGGGGTCGGGCAGAAGCAGATCACCTTCGACAAGGTGCCATTGGATGCTGCGACCGAATATGCCGCCGAGGATGCCGACATTTGCCTGCGCCTGTGGCAGCGACTCAAACCGCGCATCGCCGCCGAGCGGGTGTGCAGGGTCTATCAGATGGTCGACCGGCCGCTCGCCGCCACCGTCGGGCGCATGGAGCTTCGCGGGATCAAGGTGAACCGCGACTATCTGGCAAAATTGTCGGGCACCTTCGCGGTCGAAATCGCCAAGCTCGAGGAACAGGTCTACGAGGCCGCCGAGGGCCCGTTCACGATCGGGTCGCCGCAGCAATTGGGCGCAGTATTGTTCGACCGGCTCGGGTTGAAGGGCGGGCGCAAGGGAAAAAGCGGCCAATATTCGACCGACGTCACCGAACTTGAGCGGCTCGCGGGGGAAGGCGTGCCGGTGGCCAAACTGGTGCTCGACTGGCGGCAATTGTCGAAGCTGAAATCGACTTATACCGATGCGTTGCAGGTGCAGATCAACCCCGAGACGGGGCGGGTCCACACCAGCTACAGCCTGTCGGGGGCGCAAACCGGGCGGTTGAGTTCGACCGAGCCCAATTTGCAGAACATCCCGATCCGCACCGAGATCGGTCGCCAGATCCGCGATGCCTTTGTCGCTGAACCGGGGCATGTGCTGATGAGCGCCGACTACAGCCAGATCGAGCTTCGGCTGGCGGCGCATATGGCCGACGTGCCGCAATTGAAGGCGGCATTTGCGGCGGGCGAGGATATCCACAACATGACCGCGCTCGAGCTGTTCGGGACGGTCGATCGCGATACGCGGGGCCGCGCGAAGACGGTCAATTTCGCGATCCTCTACGGCATTTCGGCATGGGGCCTGGCCGGGCGGCTGGGGGTCGAGCGCGACGAGGGCAAGGCGATCATCACCCGCTATTTCGAGCGCTTCCCGGGGATCCAGACCTATATCAACGACACTTTGAGCTTCGTTCGCGAGCATGGCTATACGCAGACATTGTTCGGGCGGCGGACTCACTTCCCCAATATCCGCGCGAGCAACCCGACGTTCCGCGCCGGGGCCGAACGCGCCGCTGTCAATGCACCGATCCAGGGGACCAGCGCCGACCTCATCAAGCGCGCGATGAACCGGATGGACGAGGCGCTGGCCGAGGCGGGGTTGAGCGATGTCCGGATGCTGTTGCAGGTGCATGACGAATTGCTGTTCGAGGTGCCCGAGGGACGCGAGGAGGAAGCGCAGGCGGTGGTGCGGCGGGTAATGGCCGAAGCCGCGACGCCCACGCTGACGCTCGATGTGCCGCTCGATGTCGAAGTCGGCTGGGGTGCGAACTGGGGCGCGGCGCATTGACCGATACTGGGAGCACCGCACCAGCAGCGAAAGCGGCGCCGTCGGCTGACCTGGCGACGCTGGCCCGCGGCGGGCGAATCAATTTCATGGGGTTCGTCATCCGGCTGATCGCGCGCCTGCCGTTCCTGTTCATCGGCGGGCAGATTTACGGCGCGGCGGCACTCGGGCGGTTCGCTTATGCCGTGCTGATCGTCGAGCTGGCGGCGCAATTGGCGTCGCTCGGCCTGAAGCGCGGACTGGCTCAGCAACTGGCCGGGGATAGCCGCCCGCATTCGCACATTGTCGCCGATGCGATGCTCACAGCGCTGTTCGGATCGGTGGTCGGGATGATGATCCTGGGAAGTTTCCCGCAGGCGATGTTCCCCAATAGCGCGATCCACGGCTGGGAATGGGCGCTTCCGGTGACGGTGCTGGCGATCGCGTGGACCGACATATCGCTCGCCGCGCTGGCCTATCACAACAATGTTGGTGCGACCGTCCGCGCGCGATCGATCGTCGAGCCGTGGACGATCAGCCTAGTCGCCTTCCTGTGGTCCTATTGGTCGCTTCGGGACGGGCTGATCATTGCCTATGTGATTTCGATGATCGCGGCGCTGGTCGCGTCGCTGATCCCGCTGGCGCGCGAATTCGGCGTTCCGCGCGGGTGGCGGCCGAACCTTGGTTTGAGCTGGCGGACGGCGCGGCGCAACATGCCGCTGGCCGCCGCCGACGCGGTTGAATGGGGATCGCGGCGGATCGACATTGCGGTGCTCGGCCTGTTTCTCAGTCCTCAATTCGTCGGGGTCTATTATGTCGCGCAGCAGGTCGCGTCGCTGCCGGCCAAATTGAAGACCAGTTTCGAGCCCGTGCTCGGGCCGGTGATCGCGCGCAACCTTGCCGCCAACGATCTCGGCGCGGTCGCCGCGCAAGTCCGCCAGGTCGGCTTCTGGATCCTCGCCGCGCAGGCCGGGATCGCGCTTGCGCTGGCGCTTCCCGGCCATGCGGTGATGGCGCTGGTCGGCGCCGACTTCACGGTCGGTACCGCGACGCTTGGCTTCCTGCTCGCCGCCGAAGTGATCGCTGCCACGGCGGTGGTTAGCGAAGCCGCGTTAATCTACGTCGCGCGGCACAAGAATATGGGGATCAGTTTGACCATGCTCGCGCTGCAGGCAGCGTTGAGCGCAATGTTCATTATTGCGATGCGCAAAGTCGGCTGGCCAGAGGCGTGGCAGGCGACCGGCCCGGCGGCGGCGCTGTGCGTGGCGCTGGGGTTCGCCTCTGTCGCCAAGTCACGCCTGCTCGCCCAGACCATCGGTCACAGCGTATTGGGCTGGCGCTGGGCGTTGGTCCTGGCGATCGTCGCAGGGTTCGCGGTCGGGCTTCCGGTGCGGCTGTTCCTGCCGCCGCTGGCGCAATTGCTGATCGGGATTCCGCTGATCTTCGCCACCTTTGGCTACGTCATCTGGACCCGCGGGTTCGGACGCGAGGATCGATTGTTGTTCAAGATGCGCAAAGCCGACATCGAGGATCTCGCCGCAGCCAGCGAGGCGGACAAATTTATCGTCTGAGCGACGGCCTTAGTGACGGAAGTGGCGCATTCCGGTGAAGACCATCGCGAGACCGGCGGCATCGGCGGCGGCGATGACCTCGTCGTCGCGGATCGATCCGCCGGGCTGGATTACCGCAGTCGCGCCGGCCTCGGCGGCGGTGAGCAAGCCATCGGCGAACGGAAAGAAGGCGTCGCTGGCGACTGCCGAGCCGACCGTGCGGGGCTCGCTCCAGCCGTAGAGCTCGGCCGCCTCGCGCGCCTTGATTGCGGCGATTCGGGCTGAATCGCGGCGGTTCATCTGCCCCGCGCCAATGCCGGCGGTAACCCCGTCTTTGGCATAGACGATGGCGTTGGACTTGACGTGCTTGGTGACGGTCCAGGCGAACAGGCAATCGGCCATTTCGCGTTCGGTCGGCGCGCGCCTGGTGACTAATTTCAACTGATCGCGGGTGACCCGGCCATTGTCGCGGTCTTGGATCAATAGCCCGCCGGCGATCACCGCCACCGTTTGCCCGCCGCGCGCCGGATCGGGCAGCGAACCGGTCAGCAGCAGGCGGAGATTCTTCTTGCGCGCAAATGCCGCCTTGGCGTCATCATCGGCATCGGGCGCAACGACGACTTCGGTGAAGATGGCGCAGATCGCTTCGGCAGTCGCGCCGTCGAGCAAGCGATTGACCGCGACGATCCCGCCGAATGCCGAGACGCTGTCGCATTCGAGCGCGCTGGCCCACGCCTCGACCAAGGTCGTTCCGGTGGCGACGCCGCACGGATTGGCATGCTTGACGATCACTACCGTCGGCGGGCCGTCGCGAAATTCGGCGAGCAATTCGATCGCCGCATTGGCGTCGTTCAAATTGTTGTAGCTGAGTTCCTTGCCCTGGACCTGAATTGCCTGCGCGACTCCGGGGGTGGCGGGGCCCATCGGAAGGTAGAGCGCGGCCTTCTGGTGCGGATTCTCGCCGTAGCGAAGATCCATTGCCTTGGTGCCGACGATGAACCGGCTGGCGGGATAGGCCTGCCCCTGATCGGCGAAGGCGAACCAGCTGGCGATCATCGAATCATAGGCTGCGGTGCGGGCGAAGGCCTTGGACGCGAGGGTGCGGCGCAAGGCGAGGCTGGTACCGCCCTTGTTCAGCTCAGCGAGCAATTCGGGATAATCGGCGGGATCGGTGACGATCGCGACAAACGCATGGTTCTTGGCCGCCGAGCGCACCATCGAGGGCCCGCCAATGTCGATATTCTCGATGATCGTGGCGCGGTCGGCGCCCTTGGCGACGGTCGCTTCGAACGGGTAAAGATTGACCACCACGAGATCGATTGCGCCAATGCCATGCGCCTCCATCGCCGCGACGTGGTCGGGATTGTCGCGCACCGCGAGCAGGCCGCCGTGAACCATCGGGTGAAGAGTCTTGACCCGGCCGTCCATCATTTCGGGAAACCCAGTCAGTTTGGCAACGTCCCGAACTTCGTGGCCGAGGTCGCGCAATGCCTTGGCAGTGCCGCCGGTCGAGACCAGCTCGACCCCGGCCCTGGCAAGGCCCGCGGCGAGTGTGTCGAGCCCGCTCTTGTCGGACAGCGATAGAAGCGCGCGGCGGACTGGCACGAGGTCGGGCATGATGGTCCTTTTCAGCTCAGCTCGAGCGGCGGATTTGCCAGGCGACGGTCCCGCCGAGCGACGATATTTCGCCGACCACCACCAGTTGCTGGGTGTCGATTGCGGCGCCGAGATGATCGATGTTGATGCTTTCCTCAATCGCCAGCATCGCGCCGCGGCAGCGGAAATTCCACGGCGGCGCGCCGGGTGCGCGAAGGATCGCGCCCATGCCGTCGGCGGTGCGGGTTGCCTCGACCCCCGGGGCTAAGTGGAAGCGGATCGCATAGGGTATGTCGGCCTTGATCTTCTTGCGCCCCTTGGGGGTCAATTTGTCCTGGCCGCGCACTTCCTTGCCGTCATTGCCGAGGATCATCGAGCGCTCGTGAAGAAGTCCGAAGCCGCGGACATAGCCATCGTGGCTGGCGTCCAGCCGGCTCGAATCATTATCCTCGGCGCGGTCGATGACGACGTCGCCGACGCCTTTGCCAAGCATCCCGTCGTCGAGGATCGCGGTCGAATTGCAATCGTTGAGCGACAGGGTCGAGAACGCTGCGGTGGTGCGAAGCGCGACCACAAGTTCGGGCGGGAGGTCGCTCGGTACCGGGCCGGGACCGCCGCAATTTACCACCAGCCGCTGCGCGCCGTCGCTCATTTCGAATGCCAGGGTGGAGGCGGTTCCGAGCGGCGCCATCCGCGCCGGCGGTGGCGGGGCGGCGTCGATCACCACGATCGTGCCGAGCGCGGACAAGCGCTGATAACCCCAGCCGCGCGCGGCCCGGCGCGGTCGCGCGCGAAGCCCCCCACCGTCGACCAGTGCCCTAATACCCCCCCGGTCGCCGGGCTTTGCCCCCGGCCCCCAGGGCACCGCCCCCACCCCCCACGGCACCCCCGGGCCGCTCACTAAAAGCACCGGGACTCCGGCCTCGCGGGCCATCGCCTTCGCGAGGTAGGTCTTGCCGGTGCCCGGGGCGCCCTCGAAGAGCAGCCCCCGGCGCGCGGTGCCACCC
>JAJAZM010000168.1 GCA_026785645.1 Sphingomonas bacterium
ATAGACGTGAAATCCAAAATGTCCAGTCATGCCCCAGATACTGCGCCGGATTCGACATGAAAGCGGGTCGCGGCGCCATGAGGGATGGTCGCGAACAGCGCGGGCTCGGTGGCGGTCATCCACACCTGACCGCGCCCCGACAAGCGGTCGAACAGCGCCTCGCGGCGGCCCGGATCGAGATGCGCGGCGACTTCGTCGAGCAAAAGGATCGGCGGCTGGCCGCGCCGCGTTGCGACCAGGTCGGCATGGGCCAGGACCAGCCCGAGCAGCAAGGCTTTCTGCTCGCCGGTCGAGCCGCGCGCGGCGGACTGGCGCTTGACGACATGCGTCACCGCGAGGTCCTGGCGATGCGGGCCAACCAGTGCCCGGCCCGCGCCCGCATCACGGCCGCGCGATGCCTTGAGCGCGGCAGCGAGGTCGCCCCCGTCCCCGCTGTCGCCCCGGTCCCAGCCATCGAGCGCGAGCGCGGCGCGGGGGAAGTCGTCGTCCGACTGGTCGCCTATTGCCCCGGTCAAAGCGGTAACGGTGCGGGCGCGCGATTCGCCCACGGCAGCGCCATGCTCGGCCATCCCCGCCTCGAGCGCGGCGAGCCACGCCGGGTCGGCGGAGTCGGGCGCGGCGAGCAATTTATTGCGGGCGCGCATCGCCGCTTCATAGCGCGCGGCGTGGGTCGCATGGCCGGGCTCGAGCGCCAGGGTGAGCCGGTCGAGAAAGCGGCGGCGGCTGCCCGCGCTGTCGACGAACAAGCGATCCATCGCCGGGGTCAGCCACAGGACGCTGAGCCATTCGGCGAGCGAATTAACCGAGGCGGCGGCGGCGTTGATACGCACTTGGCGGCGATCGGGGGCGGTGGGGATGGTGCCGGTACCAAGTTCGGCCCCATCATCGAGCCGCGCCGACACCGAGAAGCCGCCCGCGCCCTCGCTCCGCGCCATTTCCGAGATCGGCACCTGGCGCAGCCCGCGACCGGGGGTGAGCAGCGAAACCGCTTCGAGGATATTGGTCTTGCCCGCGCCATTGGGCCCGCTAAGCAGGACGAACCCCGGCCCCGGCTCGACCAGCGCCGCGGAATGATTTCGAAAATCGGTCAAAGCGAGGCGGGCGATCATGCGATCGTCCTAGCGCGCGGGCGCCACGGAACAAGCATGGCTGGCAAATCGCTTAGCCGCATTGCAGCGAAGGACGTCGAAATGGTCAATCCGTGGATCGAATGGCAGCGGATGATCCGCGCGGGCACGATGCTCGGCGAGACTCTCAACGCCTCGCAGAATGTGGTCGAGCATCGAACCAAGACCATCGAAACCGCAATGACCGACCCGCTCGGCGCGGACTATGTCGAGCTTGGCCGGATGGTCACCGAGAAGGGCGCGGCGTTCGGCGCGGCCGGAGCATCGCTGTCGCGCGACTGGTTCGCGATGCAGCGCGACTGGAATGCCCAGGCGATGGCTCTGTCGCAGATGATGATGGGCAAGATGCCGGGGCCGCGTGCGGCACAGGCGATGATGGCGCGCGGGCAGCGACTGGGCAGCGCAGCGCTGGCGAGCGGCGTTCGGGCAATGACCCCGATCCATCGCGCCGCGACGGCGAACGAGAAACGGCTGGGGCGGAGGCGCTAGACGGCGGGGGTCGAGGCGTTGCCCTTGCGTCGCGCCCAGCGGACCGCCAGCAGGATCAGCCCGATGGCTAGCGCGAAATCGCCGAAGGTGGTGTAGAACAGCCAGACGTCGGTCGAGAAGTGCCTAGCCACGAGCCAATTGGCAGCTGCCATCACCAGGCCGGTGAGTCCCGCCCCGATCGCCATTCGCGCCTCGTCGATGTCACTATAGGCGATATAGCGGCTGATGCCGCGACCCAGTCGCCGACCTTTCAATACCAGTCCGTCGAACAGGAACAAGGCGGCGCCGAGCAGCCCGACGATGGTCGACCGTTGCTTGATCATCGCATCATCCTCGAACGCGATCGCCAGCCCGGCCGACACTAGCATCATTAGAATTCCGAATAGAGCGAGCCCGCCGATCAGGTCGACCTTGACGAACCGCTGGACCACCACCAGCGCGATCCCGACCGAAGCACCGATCAGCGCTGCCGTCCTGAGGTCGGTCAGCTTGGCGACGAGGAAAAACAGCAGGCCGGTGGCGATATCGACGATGATCGGCACCTTGTTGCGCTTGAGCTTGTCGACGTCATAGGCCGGTTTGCCATCGAGGCTTTGGGCCAAGATCCGGCTGGCGGCGCGCGCCGGAAAGGCGATCCTTCGTCCGGGATGGCTTTCGTGAACGATCGCGCCGTCGAGCCGCACCGCAATGCCGACATTGACCATCGAAATAAAGCCGGCATCGACCGCAATCTCGCGGCCGTCGGGGAGCGTCGCCACGAGGCGATGATTGCGCACCGCCTGGGGACCGGCGGGAGGCGTGGAATCATGCGCCACGTCAACGCCGTCGATCCGCAGGCTGGAAAACAAGCCGTCCATGCGCGCATCAACCAGCACCAGGCCGGCGTGTCCAGGAACCGAAAACGATCGTTCATAGCGCCACAAATGTCGTCCCGGCGCGGTGGGCGCATCCATCGGGTTCACACCCGCATTGGCATCAGCACGTAGAGCGCGGGGCTCGAGTCATTTTCGCGCAGCAGGGTCGGGGCTGCGGCGTCCGCCAAATGGACTTCGACGCTGTCACCCTCGATCTGGGCGAGGATGTCCATCAAGTAGCGGGCGTTGAACCCGATCTCGATATTGTCCGAGCCATAATCGGCAGCGATTTCCTCGGTCGCGGTGCCGCTTTCGGGGCTGGTGACCGACAAGGTGACCTTATCGCGGTCGACGCTCATCTTGACCGCGCGGGTCTTTTCCGAAGCGATGGTGGCAACTCGGTCGACCCCCGCGGCAAAGCTCTTCGGGTCGAGTTTGAGAAGCTTGTCATTGCCGGTCGGGATGACCCGATTGTAATCGGGGAAGGTGCCGTCGATCAGCTTGGAGGTCAGCACCGCGCTGCCCAAGCCAAAGCGGACCTTGGTCGGCGACAGCGAGACTTCGGCGGTACCTTCGACCTCGTCGAGCAATTTGCGCAATTCGCCGACACATTTCTTGGGGATGATGATATCGGGCATGCCCTCGGCGCCGTCGGGGCGGGGCAAGGTGATGCGCGCCAGCCGGTGCCCGTCGGTCGCCGCGGCCTTGAGCTTGTCGTCCACGACGTGGAGGAAGATGCCCATCAGATAATAACGCGTTTCCTCGCTGGAGATAGCGAAGCGGGTCTTGTCGATGATCTGGCGAAGGGTTGCGGCGGGAAGCTCGAACCGGGTCGGGAGCTCGCCCTCGGCAATCACCGGGAAATCGTCGCGCGGCAGGGTCGACAGGTTGAACCGCGCACGACCGGCGACGACCTGCATCTTGCCGTCGGATGCGGCAAGCTCGACCTGGCTGCCCTCGGGCAGCTTGCGGACGATGTCGAAGAAGGTGTGCGCGGGAACGGTCGTCGCGCCAGCCTGGCTGACCTGCGCGGCGACGCTTTCATCGACCTGGAGGTCGAGATCGGTCGCCATCAGCCGAATCGAGCCATCGTCGCGCGCTTCGATCAGCACGTTGGACAGGATCGGGATGGTGTTGCGGCGCTCGACCACCGACTGGACGTGGCCCAGGGCTTTGAGGAGAATTGCCCGTTCGATCGTCGCCTTCATGCCGCTTCCCGTTCCTTGCCCCGCGCGGTCGTCACCGACCGGCCATCAACCTGTCGGAACGTTATAGCGGGCGGATTGAGCGCCGCCAGAGGCTAGGACGCATAAAACAGACGGAAGCGACTTGAGGCCACCTTAGTCAGGAAACGCTGACGCTCGCCGCAACTTCGTGATCAGGCACGACAGCGCGGCGCGGACCGCGACCCCCGAGCAAGCGGGTAATGGCGTTATGTCATTCGCGCTGCGAGCGATCATCAACCGATGACCGCTCGCCCGGTATAACATCCAAAAACGGTGCAATTCTTAACTTGGCATCAATACTCCGTCGATGTGATGGACGACGCCATTCGATCTTTTGTCGTCCGTCCCGGTGACGATCGCCTTGGCCCCGGCCGAGTCGGTCAGCACGATCTTGTCGCCGTCGCGCGTTGCGGTGATGGTCCCGCCGCCAAAGGTGGCGAGCGATGCCTTGCCCTTGCCATTGTCGATCGCCTTGCCAATGTCTTCCGCGAGGATCGCACCCGGCAGGATATGTCCGGTCAGCACCTTGGTCAGCTGGGCGCGCGATTCGGGCTTGAGCAAGGTATCGAGCGCACCGGCCGGGAGCTTGTCGAACGCTCCATTGACCGGGACCAGCACGGTGTACGGGCCGGGACCGGCAAGCGTCGCATCGAGCCCCGACGCCTTGGCCGCGGCGGCAAACTTGCTGTCATCGGCGCCAAGGCCGCTGGCAATTGTCTTGTCCCCCGCAGCGTCGCGCGCTGCTTCGGACTTGGGCGCCGAACTATTGTCGGATTTGGTGTCGCACGCGGCCACCGTCATGGCTGAGGCGGCGGCGAACAAGGTCAGTGCAATACGCATGTGGTTCCCTCGTTTATCTGAATGAAAGTTGGGCAGGGCCCGTCGCGGCGAGCCCTGCTTACGCGTCACTTTAAACATCAGACAATGGCGTCGATCACCGCCGAGATCAGGCGAGTCTTGGGATCGACCTGATAAATGTAGCCATCATTATAACGATACCAATTGTCGGCCGAATCGGCGTAACGATCGCGATATTGGAACGGCACATTGTAGGCGTCATAACCGCTCGGAAGCTGGCGTCCGACGCCGAGATCGCCGGCCAGCAGCGCAACGATCGAATCGACCACGCCCGAGCCCGAATTGACGCGGTAGATGGCGCCATCGCCATAGCGGTAATTATAGTTCCCGCCGTCGGGATAGTAAGAGCGATACTGCTGCGGGACGTTGTAGAAATTATACGGATCTGGCCACTGGTCGCCCTGCGCATAATAGCCGCCACCGCCGAACAACGGGATGATCCCGTCGATCAGTTGATTGTTGCGACTGACCCGATACATGAAGCCATCGCCCGCGCGGTAGAAGTGGCTATCATCGTCGCGAAACCAGCTGCGATATTGATAGGGGATCAGGCTGTTGGCGTAATTGCTCTGGATACGGGCGCCGAGATATTTCTTGGCCTGGCCCGGGGGAAGACAGCCATTGTCCTTCTTGTCGAGCCCCGGGGGGCAGCCGTTGAAGCCGTTCCCGCGACCGAAATCATTGTCGAAATTCCGGTCATCGCGATTGACGACGCGGACGCGGTCATCGTTGCGATTGTCGCGTGCGAAATCCTTGCGGTCATTGCCGCGATCATTTTCGGCCTTGCGGAAATCGCCTCCCTTGACCTTGTCATTGCTGCGGCCGCCATTGTCGAGCTGGCGCATCGCTTTACCGCCATTTCCGCTGGCCTTGTCGCCATTGCCGCGCTCGGCCTTCATCGACTGGCCACCTTTGCCGCCGTCATTGCCCGGGCCTCCCTTGCCCTCTTTGTCGGCGAGGGCGGGGGCACTGATGGCGAGCGCAGCGGCGCCTAGTGCAAGAAATACCTTGCTCATGAAAAATCTCCTTTGACCCACCTCAACGGTCTAACGGGATGCGCGTTCCGTTGTTTAGGCGGCGTTCAGGTTGCCAGAGGGCGAAACCCAGTCGCGCTTCAGCGTGGTCGCCGCACCGAGCATGAGCAGGCCGGCAAGGAGGTAGAAGCCGAGGCCGTAGAGGATCGAGTAGCGCAATGCCTCTTCGCCATAGGTCGGGCGCAGCTGGTCCGAGAGGAAGCCAAAGATAAAGGTGCCGAAGCCGATCCCGATGAGATTGTTGATCAGCAGCATGCTGGCCGACGCCGTGGCCCGCATTGCCGGCGGGACGAGATTTTGCACCGCATTGACCACCGGGCCGAGCCACGCCAACGACAGCATGTAGGGCAATGTGAACAGCAGCAACCCGAGCGCCAGCGAGTCATTGAACATCGCCACTACATAGAGTGGTCCGGTCAGCAGGAAAGCAATGGCGGGAATGAACGCGTAGGCGCCAGGCCGGGCCCCGCCGAGGCGATCTCCAAGCCAACCGCCGAAATAGATGCCGAGCATTCCGCCGACCAGGACGATCGTTCCGAAATAGACGCCGAGCTGGTCGAGCGGCAGGCCGAGGCTGGCGTTGAAATAGGATGGCAGCCAGAAGCCGAGGCCATAGCCGCAGATCGACGCCGCAGCGGCGCCGAACGAGAGCAGCCAGAAGCTCGGCTTGCGCAGCAGGAATGCCATGACTTCGAGGAAACGCGGGTCGTGGCTGTGATCCCCGGCGTCGTCGAGCGCGCCGCGCGCCGGTTCGGGGACGAAGCGCCACAGCGCCAACCCCACCGGAATCCCGGCAAGCCCGATCAGCGCGAACGCCCAGCGCCAGTCGAGCGCGGTGGCGATCCAGCCGCCAAAGAACAGGCCGAGCGCCGAGCCGATGGGGATGCCGAGCGAGAAAATTGCCAGCGCGCGTGCCCGTTGCGCGGGCGGAAAATAGTCGGCGATCAGCGCATAGCTGGGCGCGACCCCGCCCGCCTCACCAACCCCGACCCCCATCCGCGCGATGAACAATTGCCAGAAGCTGGCGGTCAGCCCGCACAACGCGGTGAAGCCGCTCCACACCACCACCGCGCTCGCGATGACCTTCACCCGCCGCCCGCGATCGGCGTAGCGCGCGAACGGAATGGCGAGGGTCGAATAAACCGAGGCAAAGGCGATCCCGCCCATCAGGCCGAGCTGGGTGTCGGTCAGGCCGAGCTCGGCCTTGATCGGAATTTTGAGGATCGAGAGGATCTGCCGGTCGAGGAAGTTGAAGACATAGGCAAGCAGCAGCAGGGCCAATATCCGCGCCTGGAGCGCGGTGGTCGGGGCGGACGCGGGAGACAAGGTCATGCATCAATGGGTGGCACGGGGCGCCGGCGATTGCCAGCGCCCCGTCACCAACCAATCAGTAGCGCGCGGTGAAGCGCACGCTGACGGTGCGCGGCGCACCATAATAAACCGTGCGGATACTGCCGACCGAGGAGAATTCCTGGGCATCGGTCTTGTAGGCGCGGTTGGCTAGATTATTGCCATACAGGCCAAGCGCGAAATGCTTGTTTTCTGTCTCGTAGACGACGCGCGCGTCGTGCACCCAATAGCCCTTCTGGAACAGGCCATCAATCTCGTTGCCGTTCAGCAGTGTATTGTCGACCGCCAGCGCGGTGCGCGATTTGTAGCGGGTCTGGCCACCGATCGTGAGCGCACCCATCGTGCCGAGTTCAACCGCATATTGGGCGCCGAAGCGAGCCGTCCATTTGGGCGCGAAGGCCGGAGTCTGGAACGCACGGCTGCCACCGAACGCAGTGAAGCGAACGTCGTCAAACTCCTTATATTCGGCATCGAGATAGCCGATCTGGGTATCGATCAGCAGGCCGGTTGCCGGGGTCCAGGCAGCTTCGAGCTCGGCCCCGTTGATGCGCAACTTGCCGGCATTGAGCACTGACAATTTGGCCGTCGGGATGCCGGTAATCGGATCGTCGTCGACCCCGGACACGCGCGCCTGGAAATCCTTGTAGGTGCCGGTGAACACCGATCCGTTGAGCGTCAGCTGGTTGGCGATCCGGCTTTTGAACCCGGCCTCGTACGACCAAGCGGTTTCCGGATCATAAGCGCTCGACTCGCTACCGTTGGGATTATTGGCACGCCCGTTGAAGCCGCCCGACTTGAAGCCCTTCGACACCCGCGCATAGAGCATCAGGTTGGATAATGCCTGCCAGTCGATGCTCGCCATCGGCGAGGTATCGGTCCATTTGCCGCGCGGCGGTGAGAAGGCGTAGGTCGAGTTGAAACCCGGCAGCAGCGAGAAGAAGGTGCTGGTGGTGCGGAAATAATCCTTGGTTTCCTTGGTGTAGCGAAGCCCGGCCGAGAGACGCACATCGGGTACGATCTCAAAGCTGGCATTGGCATAGGCCGCGTAGCTTCTGGTCTTCAGGCGGTCGTCCACCGTGCGCAGGAATCGACTGTTGAAAAAGGCCGCGCCGAGGAAGTCGTCGGCATAGGCTTCCTGGTGCGACTTCACCCGTTCGTCGAGATAATAGAGACCCGCAACGCCGCTTAATCTGTCGCTTGAATAGGCCAGCTGGAATTCCTGGCTGGTCTGATGCTGACGAACCCCGACGAACACGTCGCCAATCTCATATCGGGTGGCGTCAATGTCGATGTAATCGTCGGTCTTGAGGTTTCGATAGGCCGTGATCGACTTGACGGTCAGCGCGTCGGTAAGGTCGACCGCGAGCGTCGCCGAGGTGCCCCAATGGGTCAGCTTGGTCGAGTTGGGAAAGCCCGCCGTAGTCCGTCCGCGCCAATTGTAGCTGCCGGTGCCGACCGTGTCTGAAACCGGCAGCGGAACGCCGAAGATGGTCGTCAGATTGTTGACCGGCCGACCGACGTTGAGCGAGGCATCGTCGTGGCTATAGTCCGCCGCGAGGTCGAGCCGCACCTTGTCCGACGGGGTGAAGGCCACTGCCGCGCGGCCACCGACACTGTCCTTGTCATTGTATCGCTCGGAGCGGAAACTGTCTTTGACGAAGCCATCGCGCTTGGAGCGCATCACAGCGAAACCGACTGCGAGCGTATCGGTCACCGGGCCCGATGCGGCACCCTTCAGGTCGATCTGGTCGTAGCTGCCGAGCGCAATGGTGCCGTTGGCGCGAAAGTCCTGCCCGGGTTTGCGCGACACGAATTTGATCGCGCCACCGATCGTGTTCTTGCCATAAAGCGTGCCCTGCGGACCGCGCAGCACTTCGATCCGTTCGAGATCGAGCAAGTCGAGCTGGTTGCCGCGGATCCGGCTCAGATAGACGTCATCGACATAGACCCCGACCGCCGGATCGAAGGTCTGCAACGCATCGGGCTGGCCGATGCCGCGGATGAAGATGTTGGTGGCGTTGGATGAGCCGCGGCCCTGGACGATATTGAGGTTCGGAACAGCGCCCTGGAGCCCGGTAGTGTCGGTCGCCTGAATGCGATCGAGGGTGCGCTCGTTAAACGCCGAAATGGATGACGGTACGCGTTGGAGCTTCTCCTCCGTACGCCGCGCAGTAACGACGATTTCCTGGTCGAAGCCTTCATCGTCGGCGGCGGCAGTTGCGGATGGAGCGGCCGCCTCGTCGGCTGCCTGGGCAGTCGTTTCCGCCGCGCTCTGCGCCTGGGCGGTCATTGGAAACACGACAATCGCCGCACTCGTAAGCAACAGTCCGCGCGCTACAAACCCCTTGGTCATTCCGTTATACTCCCCTTGCCACGACTCGCGCCATACCGCTGTCATGATCGATGTTCCGGACTTGTAATGAAAGTTGAACCAACTTTCAACTTGTGAGATGATGCGATTATCGGGGGGATTGAAATTGAGCATCGCGACGACATCGAACGGCCCGGCAAATCAGCTCGCCAGCGAGGGCAAGGAGCCACGTACGCCACGCGGTGAAAAGACTTTGCGCAAGATCCTCGACGCTGCGCTTGGCGAATTTGGCGAGAAAGGGTTTGGCGATAGTTCGATCGTCGGGATCACCACCCGTGCCAAGGTCGCACTCGGGACTTTCTACACCTATTTCGACAGCAAGGAGGCGGTGTTCGCGGCGCTGGTCGGCGACATGTCGGGGCGCGTGCGCGACCATGTCGCACCGGCGCTCGGTGCCGCGCGCGACGGGCTCGATGCCGAACGGCTGGCGCTCGAGGCCTATCTCGGCTTCGTCGCCGGGCACAAGGAAGTGTACCGGATCATCGACGAAGCCGAATTCGTCGACCCCGCCGGCTTCAAGACGCATTATGAAACCACCGCGTCGCGCATCGCGGCGCGGCTGACCGCAGCGGCGGAGCGCGGCGAGATTGGCGGCGCGGACGACTTGGCCACCGAAGTCCGTGCCTGGGCGATCATGGGGATGAACGTATTCCTCGGCTTGCGCTTCGGGGTGTGGGGCGATGAATCGCCCGCGGCGGTGGCGGCCGAGGTCAATCGCCTTCTGCGTCGCGGTCTCGAGGCCTAGTCGAGCTTTTTGGCGAGCTGGGCGAAGGCGGCAATATCGGCGCCGTCGTGATACAGGCCGAGCCCGATACGAAGCACGTCTCCGCGCACGTCGGTGATGCAATTGGCGTCCATCAACTGTGCCTGCCACCCGGCCGCACCGGGCGAGCGGAAGGCGAGGAAGCGGGCGTGGTCGCCGCCGCCATCGAGCGGGTTGAGCAACTGCGCGTCGGCCAGCGCCGTGCCGGCGATCGCGTCGAGCAATTCGGAATGGAGCGCGGCGACGTGGGCGCTGATCCGGGCGGTGGTCAGACCTTGGGCGGCGAGCATCCGTCGGATCGCAACGAAGCGGTAGAGCGATGATGGGTCGAAGGTGGCGCCCATGAAGCGCATCGCGTCCTTGGTGTAGCCGACCCCGCCGGGCGGCGCGGTCAATTCGCCGAACTCGGCGTACCAGCCGGTGATCGGCGGGCGCGGGCCAAAGCCGGGCGGGCAATGCATCAACCCAAGCCCCTCCCCCGCCATGGCATATTTATAGGTGCCGGCGAGGTAGAAAGCCGATGATGCGACAATTTGCTGGAACGGGGCGTCGAGCGCCATGAAGCTGTGATAGCCGTCGATCACCACCCATGGCCCCTCGGGCCGGGCAAGCGCGGCCAAGGCATCGATATCGCGGACGATGTGGCCGGTGCCGAACAGCACCTGGCTGACCATGATGAAGTCATGTTCGCCGCGCCGTGCCGCAGCCAGCACGTCATCGGCGGGGACGGTCTCGAGCTCGAGCCAGCCATCCTCGGCCCAGCGCGCGAACTGGCGGCGGGCCGAGTGGAATTCGCCGTCGCTGGTCAGCACGCGCAGTCGAGCGGGGTCGGCGCGGGGGCAAGCGGCGGCGAGGCGGATGATGAAATCATGGGTGTTGGCGGCGAACACGACCGCCGTCGGATCGCCAGTGCCAAGCTCGGCGGCGACCTCGGCCTGGGCATGAGTCCACACTGCGAGCATCACATGATCCCACTTGCGATCGGCGAGGCGGGCGGCGTCGTTCCAACACTCCATCTGGCCGTCGAAACTGGCATCGGGCCACAGATGATGACTGTGCGCGGCCAGGTGAAGCCGCTCGGGCGCCGCCGAAAAGCTACGCGAAAACAAATGCTTATAGTTCATAATTCGGTTCTCAGGGACCATAATTCGGGAAAGGCCCGCTTGGTCAGGGTCGATTCGAGATAGGCCGCGCCAGCCGATCCGCCGGTCCCCTTCTTGCCGCCGATGATGCGGGTCACGGTCAGCACATGCTTGTGCCGCCAGCCGGCCAGCCCATCGTCGATATCGACCAGTTTCTCGGCCAGCTGGTAAAGCTCGAAATAGCGTTCCGAAGCGCGATACACCGCAAGCCACGAGGCGCGGATCGAATCGCTGTCGCCAATCGCGAAGCCGGCGCGGGCGAGCGCGGCATTGGCCACATCCCACAGCGACGGATCGGCAAGCGCGGCGCGCAGCCGGAGCTGGCCCGCATCGCCGCCCTCCTGATAAGCGAGGAATTTCGGATCCTTGATCCCGAGCCGGAATTCGAGCTCGCGAAATTGCGCCGACTGGAACCCCGATGAGGTACCGAGCACCGACCGGAACGCATTATAATCCACCGGGGTGAGCGTCGCCAGCACATCCCACGACATGGTCATCACCGCCTGGATCCGGCTGACCCGCGACAGCGCCTTATAGGCTTCGGCAAAACGGTCGTCGGCGACCAGCCGGGTCGCCAGCGCGACCTCGTGGAGCATCTGCTTGAGCCACAATTCCTTGGTCTGGTGAATGACGATGAACAACATTTCGTCATGCAGGTCGCTCAGCGGACGCTGGGCGCCGAGCAAATCGCCAAGGCGGAGATATTCGGCATAGGTAATGCCGGCAGGAGTCGCGGTCATGGCGCCCCGCTTAGGCCAATCGGCGGCGTTTCAAAAGCGTGGTCAAAAGCATGGTCAAAAGCATGGTCAAAAGCGTGGTCAAAAGCGTGGTCAAAAGCTTAAGCGAAAAGCTTAGTTGGTCGGTCGCTGCTGGCCGAGCGCGCCCGAGTTCAGGACGCCGATATTGCCGAACAATTCATCGAAGAAGCTGCGTTTGCGGCCCAAGGTCGGGGTCTTGTCATTGACCGGGTTGATCGCGACCACGGTTTCCTTGCCCGACTGGCCGACCGAGGCGACATTGCCGGCGGCATCGAACCGGATGTGGAGCAAGGCCTGGTCGGTGACCCGCGCCGTGCGGAACGGCGAGGTCTTGGTATCGCGCGAAAAATAATACCAGTCATTGGCGTTGAACTGGCCGACGAAGCTGGGCCGGCCAAGCGTCTTGGTGACCGATTCCTTATTATCGACCCCGACCTGGACGTTGGTCGCAAGCTCCTTATCGAGGACATAGCCACGGTGATCGCGAATCCCGGCACAACCGGCCGTCATGGTCGCGACTGCCGTTGCCGCCGCGAGCTTGAGCCAGATGGACGCCATTGATTGAAACTCCCGGTTCGATGATAGCCGCGACTTGCGTTGCCGCCGAGCCGCCTCAATATGCGGAGGGACATGCCCCGCGCAAGCCCAAGTCAGTGGCTGTGGAGACCGGGGCGACTTAAAGGAACCTGAATGGCCTGGCTATTTTCGAAGCGATCGACCGGGCCCGACGGCGCAAAGCTCTACGCCGCGATCGTCGCCGAGACCCGGCGCAAGGACTATTATCTGGCGGCCGGCGTGCCCGATTCGATCGACGGGCGGTTTGCATTGCTGTCGACTCTGCTGGCATTGACCGACATCCGGCTGGGGCGAGGCGGCGAGGCGGCGCGAAGCGTGGCCCCGCGGATGACCGAACGCTTCATCGCCGACATGGACGTGCAAATGCGCGAGGCCGGATTCGGCGATCCGGGGCTTGGCAAGCAGGTGCGGATGATGGTCGGATCGCTCGCCAGCCGGGTCGAGCGGTGGCAGACTGTGATCGGCGCGTCTGAAGCGGGGGGCGGCGGCGCCTGGGATGCGGCAGTCGTTCCCAGCCTGTATCGCGACAGCCCGCCCGACGCGGCGGCAATCGCCGCGGGATCGGCGCTGCTGCGCGACTGGTGGCAGCGGCTCGGCGACGCCAAAGATACCGACCTGGCCGAGGGGACGATCGGATGAGCGAGAGCTTTGCCTGCCGACTCAATCTCGACAAGGTGCATGACGGCGCGCGGATCGACCTGGTCGCGACCGACGCCGAATGCGCCGACCTTGCCAGGCGGCTCGGGCTGGTCGCGCTCGACCGGCTGGCAGCGCATTGCGTGCTCGATCGCAAGAGGATTGGCGACAAAGCCGGATCGATCCGCGCCCGGGGCCGGATCAAGGCCTCGCTGAGCCAGGCGTGCGTCGCCAGCGGAGAGCCGCTGCCAGCCTATATCGACGAGGCGTTCGAGCTTCATTTCCAACCCGAACCGACCCGCGCGCCCGACGAGGAAGTCGAATTGTCGGGCGACGAACTCGACGTCATCTTTCACGACGGCAGCGGACTCGAGCTGGGCGAAGCGATCGCCGACACGCTGGCGGTAAGCATCGACCCCTACCCCCGCGGCCCCAACGCCGAAGTCGCGTTGAGCCAGGCCGGAGTGCTCAGCGAAGACCAAGCCGGGCCATTTGCGGCGCTGGCGGCGCTGAAGGGGAAGATGGGGGAGGAGTGAGGCGCCGCGTTTCGCTCCTTGACTGCGCTGGCGCGAATTGCGCCGCTGACTTCCTCTAATGTCCGATATGGGTGGAAAGCCGTCGTTTGCTGCACAAGCTCAAGATGCAGGGATAGGGGGCGTCGACCAGAATGGCGCGACTGCCTGGGGAGCGCCGGTCATCTGGTAGCGGATGAGAGCAATCGGAAGTTGCCCCGCCGCTAAGAATTCGTCGTGAAAATCGCGCAGCACGAACTTGGGCCCAAGCTGCATCGATCGCTCCGCAAGCAACGCATCCACCTGGAGCTTGCCGATCGTATAGGCGACACCGTAGCCCGGAGGCCGCCGCAGGTAGATTTCAGCGTCGACCCGAGCGACGTCCTCGTCGAGCCATGGCGTCATCCGGCGCATGTAGGCAACGGCGTCCACGACCTTCCATTGGTTCTGCTGCATGCGGATATCGGCGGGAACTCGGGCGGCGCGGAAGATCCCGAAAAGCTTGATATACTCCTCGGCGCGCGGCGACTTCACGGCGCCGGCGGTCATTAGCGCTTCCTCAAGATAGGTGGCCCAGCCCTCAAGCCGCACTCCGTCGGCGAACCCGCTGCGGATCGGTCGGCGATCGCGATCCGCCAGCTCCGCGTCGAAACGGTGACCAGGGATTACCGCGTGAAGATGGTCCGGGATCGGGTCCCTGAACTGGATTTTTTCCCAGAAATTCGGCCCGGTTGGCCGCACAATGAAAGGCGTGTTGCTGCCGAGCGGACCAATGTCCTTTGGGATCGTGACGATCTCCTGCGTCTTCAGGAAGTCGCGGACCTCCTTGTCCGTTCGGGCGATCTTGACGTCCTGCTCGGCCTTGGTGCGCGACAGCGCGAGCGCCGGAAGGTCGCGGTTGCGGTGCCGGATAAGCGCGAGATCGCCGGTGAGGCGGCTATGCTCCCGGTCGGCGAGCGTCAGCATCTCGGGGATGGTGTAGGATACCATCCGCACATGCCGCATGTACCATTCATACCGCCGGGCACCGACCCCTGCGGATGCCGTGATGCGCGGGCGTTCGGCTTTCAGCCAGTCGCGGAACTCGACTACTGCCGCGCGCGCCGCTTCGACGTCTGGCACCAACGGCGACTTAGACGCGCGAGCGCGAGCCAGCATGTCGTCGTACCAGCCGATGATCCCAGCCGGGGGCGTCGCTCGGTACGGGTGGTAGTGGTTGACCCCGTCACTATTCTCGAGGTTGAGCAAAGCGAGATCAGCATAGTCGGCGGCCGGCTCGGTGAGTCTGCTGCGCGCGTGACGTAGCATGGGGGCGATCTGGCGGAGCTGAACTCGAAGCTCGATAAGCTTCGCGTTCACGCTTGGAATGTCGGAGAAAGCGACCTTAAGCAAGGGGTCCAAATAAAAGCCGGGGTCGCGCTTCCACGGTCGCAGCACCTCAAGATTGAAACGATAGCCGTTGAGCAAGCTCTTGACCGCGAGATAGTCGACTTGCTGCGTCCGAGGCCACGCCGCGACGTTCATGGTACTGAGCCGCTGCTCGAATACGAACAGGCCGCGCAGCTTTGCGGCCATCAATGTGTCGGCATAGTCCTCGCCCACCTTCGCGCCGGAATCGAGCACTACGCTGCTGGTGAACGCCGGCACCATGTAGCGGCGCAATTCCAATTCCAGCGCTTGGAGGTCAGCATATGAGCCTGTGCCGCCAGGCGGTTGAACGGAAGCGCTTGACGGAGCGGCAAGTGACGGGCCCGGCCAAAAAACAGAAGCGAGTACAGCCACCTGAACCAGCTTCCACATAAACTTATCCTGCCGCATTACCTTGCCCTCTTTGCAGTGACAGCTTTGCCGTGACAGCCTTGCAGTTGCCCAGGCACGGCGCAACCCAGCTCTCACGCTCCGGCACGGGCAGCATCAGCGCAAAGCCACAACCCGCGAGCGGATTACCGATAATGACTGGGAAGGGTCGAAA
>JAJAZM010000169.1 GCA_026785645.1 Sphingomonas bacterium
GGCCAGACCTTCTTCGCCGGCGCCGATATCACCGAATTCGGCAAGCCGCCGGTGATGCCGTGGCTTCCCGAAGTGGTCGACCGGATCGAGAATTGCACCAAGCCGGTGGTCGCCGCGATCCACGGCACCGCACTCGGCGGCGGGCTCGAGATTGCGCTCGGCTGCCATTATCGCGTCGCCGTGGCGGACGCCAAACTGGGCGTGCCCGAGGTCAAGCTCGGCCTGCTTCCCGGCGCTGGTGGCACCCAGCGGCTGCCGCGCGTTGCGGGCGTCCCCAAGGCGCTCGAAATGGTCACCAGCGGCGGCATGACCGGCGCCAAGGACGCTTGTTCGATCGGCCTGGTCGACCGCATCGTCGAAGGCGACCTCCAGCAGCATGCCGTGGCCTACGCCGAGGAGGTCAAGGACATCCGCCCGCTGCCCAAGTCGTCCGAGCGGCAGGACAAGGTCGATGGCACCGACCCGTCTTTATTCGCCGATTTCCGCAAAGCCAATGCGCGCAAGTTCCGCGGCTTCGATGCACCCGAGGCCAACATCAAGGCGGTCGAGGCGGCGGTCGCCAAACCCTATGCCGAAGGGGTCATCGACGAGCGCAAATTGTTCATGGAATTGATGAGCGGCAAACAGGCGCGCGCGCAGCAATATTTCTTCTTCGCCGAGCGCAAGGCCGCTAAGATCGACGGCATTCCCGACGATACTCGCCCACGCGACATCAAGCGCGTCGGGGTGCTCGGTGCGGGGACGATGGGCGGCGGCATTTCGATGAACTTCCTGTCGGCCGGAATTGCAGTGACGATCGTCGAAATGGCGCAGGACGCGCTCGACCGCGGCACCGGCGTGATGCGCAAGAATTACGAAGCGAGCGCCGCCAAGGGCCGCTTCACCAATGAGCAGGTCGAAGGCATGATGGGGCTATTGAACCCGACGCTCGACTTCGACGCACTCGCCGACTGCGACCTGATCATCGAGGCGGTCTATGAGAATATGGACGTCAAGAAGGAGATTTTCGGTCGCCTCGACAAGATCGCCAAGCCCGGCGCGATCCTTGCCTCGAACACCAGCTATCTCAACATCGACGAGATCGCCGCCAGCACCTCGCGCCCACAGGATGTCGTCGGCTTGCACTTCTTTTCGCCTGCCAATGTGATGAAATTGCTCGAGGTCGTTCGCGGGGCCAAGACCGCGCCCGACGTTTTGGTCACCGCGATGCAGGTCGCCAAGAAGATCAAGAAGGTCGCGGTCGTCGCCGGGGTTTGTTACGGCTTCATCGGCAATCGCATGCTGATGCCGCGCCAGCTTCAGGCCGAGGCGCTGCTGATGGAGGGCGCCACCCCCGAGCAGATCGACCGGGTCCATGTCGAATTCGGAATGCCGATGGGTCCCTTCCAGATGGCCGACCTCGCCGGGGTCGACATCGGCTGGCACCGCGACCCCAATCGCATCGACAACCTTCGCGATGCTTTGTGCGCGATCGATCGCTGGGGCCAGAAGAAGAATGCCGGCTTCTATGATTATGACGAAAAGCGCCGCCCCGCCCCGTCGCCGGTGGTCCAGGGCATCATCGAGAAATTCGCCGCCGACAAGGGCATCGAGCGGCGCGAGATCAGCGACGAGGAAATCGTTCAGCGCACGCTCTACACGATGGTCAACGAGGGCTCGAAGATCCTCGAGGAAGGCATGGCGCAGCGCGCCTCGGACATCGATGTGGTGTGGATCTACGGCTACGGCTGGCCGGTCTATCGGGGCGGCCCGATGCATTGGGCCGACAGCGAGGGCCTGCAGAAGATCGTCGACGGGTTGAAGGCCCAGCAAGCACGCATCGGCGAGGCGTTCAGTTTCTCGAAACTGCTGCTCGACAAAGCGGCGGCGGGAGAGAAATATACCCGCTGATCAGGCGACGAAAGGAACAGCGATGGCCGATTACATGGTCGAGGAAACCAGCGGGGCGCGGGCCATCCGCTACGGCAATCTGGCGGTCGCGATCCATTGGCTCAGCGCGGCGCTGATCCTGACCCAAATCTATCTCGGCTTCGCGTTCGGCAATTTCCCCAAGGGCAGCGCCGAGCGCGCCGAACTGTTCACCGCGCACAAGACCGTCGGCGTGGTAATCCTGCTGCTCGCGCTGACTCGGCTTGCGGTGCGGCTGATCGATGCCCCGCCGCCTTATCCGGCGCATTTCCCCAAGTGGGAACGCCGGGTAGCAGTGTGGTCTCACCGCACCCTCTATTTCCTGATGATCGCACTTCCGGTGACCGGGCTTGCCGCGGTATCGAAGGGCGCCAATGGGGGGATGACCGAGCTTGCCGGCGGGACCTGGTTTCCGGTGGTGCCGATCCCCGCGCTCGGCGGCGCGCATGAAGTGCTCGCCTTCGCGATGATCGGATTGCTCGGCCTCCACATCCTCGCCGCGCTCAAGAATCAGTTCGTCACCGGCGGGCCGGTCGCGGGGCGGATGCCGCCGTTCCGCGCCACCGACAAAGGCTAGGCGCGCTTCGGCAGCAGGATCAGCATCGCGCCCGCCACTGCGGCGATA
>JAJAZM010000170.1 GCA_026785645.1 Sphingomonas bacterium
GGGGATGATGACGGAGGACAACAGCAGCAGAGGGTAAAATCGCACGATAGGAGCCTTCAATTGGGGAAGTCTCCTGATAACGATATATTACATCATCACAAGGCCGTTGGGCGACAACGGGCAACCTTTCATCGCGCGTGCCGGCTTCGGAAGCCGCCCGAACCCCAGTAAGTGGGGGCTGCGGGGAAGCTCTTCGCCGCGCACTTCCCGAAGGAGCGCCGCCGCCGCAAGTGAACCTTTAGCCCTGGGGATCACCGCCTGCTTCAAATATTGACGCCTAATGGCCGCAATCGTCGCCGGGGCAATCTTCGCCCGACGCGGGCGCGGCGCATTCGACCTGGATCGTTGAGTGGTCGATCCCGAACAGTTGGTGGACATAGGCATTGGCCTGGCGAAGGATGCGGTCGCGGTCGATGTCGTCGCCGACCTGCAAATGAACGGTCATCGCGGTCTCGGTGGTCGACAACGACCAGATGTGGAGATGATGCGTCCCCACCACCCCAGGTAATTTTTCGAGGGCGCGGGCGACCTGCGCCGATTCGATGTTCCTGGGCGTGCCGGCGAGCGTCATCGAGGTCGCCTCGGCCAGCAAACCCCACGTGCCCCACAGGATTACCCCCGCAACCACCAGGCTGATCACCGGGTCGATCCAGCGTTCGCCGGTGAGCAAGATCGCGACGCCCGCGACCACCACCGCCGCCGACACCGCGGCGTCGGCGACCATGTGGAGATAGGCGCCGCGAATGTTGAGATCGCCCTTGCGGCCGCGCGCGAACATCAAGGCGGTCAACCCATTGATCACGATCCCGACCGCCGCGACAGCCATCACGGTCGATCCGTTCGACGGCTCGGGCTCGATCAGCCGCTGGATCGCCTCGGCGATGATCGCGCCGACCGCGACCAGCAGCAGCAAGGCGTTGATCAGCGCGGCGAGGATCGAGCTTTTCTTGAGTCCATAGGAGAAGCGCGGGCTCGGCCGCCTTTTGACCAGCAGCACGCCGACATAGGCCACCACCAGCCCCAATACGTCGGACAGATTATGCCCGGCGTCGGCTAGCAAGGCCATCGAATTGGCGGCGAAACCGTAGATGGTCTCGATTACCACGAAGGTCAGGTTGAGGATGATTCCGATGATGAAGGCGCGACCGAAATTGCTGCCGCCATTATGGTGATGGCCGCCATGGTCATGACCTGCGTGATTGTGACCGGCGCCCATCGGTCAATCGGATAGCGACGCCCCCCCGATGGTCAAGCGATTGCATCTCTACGCAAAAGCGGCCCGAGCCTATGGGTCCGGGCCGCTTCGCGTTGCGACATGTCGGGGAAAGCATGTCGCGGGGACTTAAAGGTCGATCCCGGCGGCGATCGCTTCGAGCTTGCGAACGCGTTCCTTGAGATCGGCGATCTCGATCCGGCCGCCAACCGTCGGCGGAAGCGTGGCTTCCGCCCGGCCGCTGACCAATTCCATGCGCTTCAGCTCGAGCCAGCCCTGCCAGCCCTTGAGCGTTGCGAACGCGGCGATACCGATGGCGACCATGACGCTTGCCGCAAGCACACCGGTTGCAATTGGGTCGAACATCATTTTTCCTCCCGTAGCGCTTCGATCTCCCGCGCCAGCTCATGGTCTTTCTGAGATGCAATGTGGTGGTCGATCGCCATCATCCGGCGGTCGGTCTCGTCGAGCTCGCTGCGCATCGCGTGAACGCTTGGACGTACCTTGCCGACATCTTCCATCCGCTCGAAATCCGACTTGCGATTGCCCAGCCGGTCGGCCTTGTTCTTTTGCATGTGCAAGTAGATCCCGCCGCCGATATAGGCGACCAGCGCCAGTTCCCAGCTGATCAGGATGGCGATGGCGACGAACCCAATCCGCAAGATGGTCGGATCCAAGTTAAAGATGTCGCCCAATGTCGAGCAGACTCCGGCGACCTTCTTGTCGCGGCGATTGAGTGAATAATTTGAACGCATGCGCCGGTTCCTCCCCGATCAATTCTTCGCCGCAAGCGCGGCTTTCAATGCTTCAAGCTCGGCGTCGACCTGGTCGGCGGCGCGAAGCTCGGCGAATTCTTCCTCGAGGCTCTTCGGCCCGGTCATTCCCAGCGCGTCGGCATAGCCTTCGGCGAGGTCGGCGCGGCGCTCGAGCATCTCGAAGCGCGAAAACGCATCTTCGGTGCGGTTGCCGTGAAGCATCTCGCTGGCCTTGGCGCGGCTGACTGCGCTTTCGAGCCGGTTGGCAATGCTTGCCTGCCGCGAACGAGCCTCGGCGAGCTTGGCCTGGAGCCGGGCGATATCGGCTTCATAGCCGCGCAACACCGCGTCGATCTGGGCGACTTCCTCGCGCAAGCCTTCGGCCATTTCGGCGGCCTTCTGTTTTTCACCGAGCGCCAAGCGGGCCAGATCCTCGCGGCCCTTGTCGAGCGCCAGCTGGGCCTTGTCGGTCCAATTTTCCTGGATCCCGTCGAGGCGATCGATCGCGCGCCGCATTTCTTTCATGTCGGCGATCGATCGGGCCGCGGTCGCCCGGACTTCAACCAACGTCTCTTCCATTTCGACGATGATTATCCGGATCATCCGCGCCGGATCTTCCGACCGGTCGAGCAATTCGGTGACATTCGCCGCGATGATGTCGCGGGTCCGGGTGAAGATGGGACCCGACAGCAAATTGGCGAGCGGTGCGAAGCGGACGGTCAGGCTGTCCGCTTGCGCCTCGGGATCGGCTATCCGCGGGGTGCGGGTCGGCACCTTGGCCTCGATCGGGTCGAGATCATGCACTGACGGTGACCACCGCGGTTGCAAACGAAGTCGCCGGGCCGATGGCTGCGCCGACTGCGACCGTGCTCATGAGGACCGCCGCAAAGGCAGCAACCAGATGGCGCTGAAGGTTCGAACCAAACATTGTCTTTCTCCCTTTTTGAACCGCCATCCAAATCCGGCGCCTCATGCAACCAACTATTCACGAGACGTGCCAATCCAGAATTTCCGCCAATTTATACCGCAAGACGATTGTTCAGTGGGTCGAGTTGGCGCAATTTCCCACCAGCAGTTGGGAAAGCTGACCAACTGTTCATATCCGACTACATTGTCCAAGGAACCAAGCTCGCACTCGCGCGCTTGAGCGGGCAAGAAACGTTAGCGAAGGAATGACGATGCTTGGAAAAATTGCAGGTGCGTTCATCGGCAGCAGGGTTGCCGGACGCCACTCGGGCGCCAAGGGCGCATTGCTCGGGATCGGACTTGCCGCCGTCGCTCGGCGCGGGCTCGGGCCGCTTGGTCTGGCGCTTGGCGCAGGCTGGGCCGCGAAGAAGTTCTACGACCGCCGCCAAGCCACGCGGTCGCCGGTCTATCCGTCGAACGTCACGCCCGGACGGGTCGATTAAGCGTCGTTGTCGACTGAAGCGTCGTCGGGCCGGTCTTCATAATAAGGCTCGACGACACCTTTCAATTTGACCGTCATCGGATTGCCAAAGCGGTCGCGGCTGCGGCCAGCGGCGACGCGGATCCAGCCTTCGGACACGCTATACTCCTCGACGTTGGTCTTTTCGACCCCGTTGAATTTGATCCCTACCCCGCGCTCAAGCACGGCGCCGTCAAAATGCGGACTGCGCGGATCAAGGCTGAGATGATCGGGAAGGTCGGGGTTTTCAATTTTGTCAGTCATGGGCAGCGCCTTTGCCGCGCTCGGCCGCGCTCGTCAAACCCGCCGTCGAGGTTGCTCGCTCGCCCGTGCCGCATTAAGCGCGGTCGCCAATGACCAAAACGCCCCCTGATCGCGCCAACCGGCCAGCGCTCGCGCTGCATGTGCCCGAGCCCCAGTACCGGCCCGGCGACACGCCCGATTTCTCGTCGATTGACGTCCCCGCTGCGGGCGCTGCGCCGCGCCCCGATGTGATGGCCGAGGCGGAGGAGACGTTTCCGCTGTGCACGCACCTCGTCCGGGTGCTCGACGATGACGGCCGCGCGGTCGGGCCGTGGGATCCTAGGCTCGACCCCGATACATTGCGCAAGATGTATCGGGACATGAAAACCGTCCGCGTGTTCGACGATCGGATGTATCGCGCCCAGCGGCAGGGCAAGACCAGTTTCTACATGAAGTGCACCGGGGAAGAAGCGATTGCGGTCGCCGCCGCCACCGCGATGGACCCCGAGGACATGCACTTCCCGACCTATCGCCAGCAGGGTCTGCTGGTCGCGCGCGGCTATCCGCTGGTGACGATGATGTGCCAGATCTACTCAAACGCGGGAGATCCGCTCCACGGCCGCCAGCTGCCGATCATGTATTCGGACAAGGCCCACGGCTTCTTCTCAATCTCGGGCAATCTCGGCACCCAATATCCGCAGGCAGTGGGCTGGGCGATGGCCTCGGCGATCAAGGGCGACTCGCGGATCGCGATGGGCTGGATCGGCGATGGTGCGACGGCGGAAGGCGACTTCCATTCGGCACTGACGTTCGCCGCGGTCTATCAGGCACCAGTGATCCTCGCGGTCGTCAACAATCAGTGGGCGATCTCGAGCTTCAGCGGCCTCGCCGGGGCCGAACAGGCGACCTTCGCCAGCCGCGCGGTCGGCTATGGCATTGCGGGCTTGCGCGTCGACGGCAATGACGCGCTCGCGGTCTATGCCGCGGTGCGCTGGGCGAGCGAGCGCGCACGGACCAATGGCGGTCCGACACTGATCGAATTCTTCACCTACCGCGCCGAAGGGCATTCGACCTCCGACGACCCGACCGGATACCGCCCCAAGGGCGAACCCGAGGCGTGGCCGCTGGGCGACCCGATTGCCCGGCTGAAGGCGCATCTTCTGGCGCTTGGCGAATGGGACGATGTGCGCGATGCGGCGCAGAACAAGGAAATCGACGCCACCGTCCGCGCCGCTCAGAAACAGGCCGAGCAGCAGGGCATCCTGCCGGGCCAGGGCTTCGACAATATCGGATCGATGTTCGAGGACGTCTACGCCGACACGCCGTGGCACATCGCCGAGCAGCGCGACCAGGCGCTCGACGAAGCCCGCGAGTTCCTCGGGCGGGACGCATCATGAGCAACAGGAACATGATCGAGGCGATCAACGACGCCCACCGCGTGATGATGGAGCGCGATCCCGACATCGTCGTCTATGGCGAGGATGTCGGTTATTTCGGCGGCGTGTTCCGCGCCACTGCCGGCTTGCAGGAGCAGTTCGGCAAGACCCGCTGCTTCGACGCGCCGATCTCCGAAGGCGGGATCATCGGCACCGCGGTCGGAATGGCGGCGTACGGCTTGAAACCCGTGATTGAGATCCAGTTCGCCGATTACATCTATCCCGGCTACGACCAGATCGTCAGCGAAGTCGCCAAGATGCGCTATCGCACGGCCGGCGAATGGACCATGCCGATGGTCATCCGCAGCCCCTATGGCGGAGGCATTTTCGGCGGCCAGACGCACAGCCAGTCACCAGAGGCATTGTTCACCCACATCACCGGGATAAAGACCGTCATCCCGTCCAACCCCTATGACGCCAAGGGACTGCTGATCGCGGCGATCGAGGATCCCGATCCGGTGCTGTTCTTCGAGCCCAAGCGGATCTACAACGGACCGTTCGACGGCCACCATGACAAGCCCGTTACGCCTTGGTCGAAGCATGAACTGAGCGAAGTCCCCGACGGCCATTATACCGTGCCGTTGGGCAAGGCGAAGGTAGTGCGCGAAGGCGAGGCGCTGACTATCCTGACTTATGGCACGATGGTCCATGTCTCGCTCGCCGCAGTCGAAGAGAATGGCGTGGACGCCGAGGTGATCGACCTGCGCACGCTGATCCCGCTCGACATCGAGACGATCGAGGAAAGCGTCAAGAAAACCGGTCGCTGCCTGGTGGTGCAGGAAGCGACCAAAACCTCGGGTTTCGGAGCCGAGCTTGCGGCGCTGGTGCAGGAGCGCTGCTTCTATCATCTCGAAGCCCCGGTCGAGCGCGTCGCGGGGTGGGACACGCCCTACCCGCACGCCTATGAATGGATTTACTTCCCCGGCCCGATCCGGATGAAGAACGCCCTCAAGAAGGTCATGGCTGCATGAGCGTCTACAAATTCAAGCTCCCCGACATTGGCGAAGGCATTGCCGAGGCCGAGATCGTCGCGTGGCACGTCAAATTGGGCGACATGATCGAGGAAGACGCGGCGCTGGCCGACATGATGACCGACAAGGCGACCGTCGAAATGGAATCGCCGGTCGCGGGCAAGGTGATCAAACTGGCAGGCGAGGTCGGCGATCAGATTGCGATCGGCAGCGTGCTGGTCGAGATCGAGACTGAAGCCGACGAGAGCGCGGCGCAGAGCAGGGACGAGCAGCCTCTGGGCGATGGCGCAGTCGTGGCAACCGAAGCGCAGGCGGAGGAGATTCCGACCAGCGCGACGGCGGAGGCTTCGGCGACCAAACAAACACCGTTTGTGTCGAGTGCAGTGGAGACACCTACTCCGAACGCTGCGCCGCGTCCCTCGACTTCGCTCGGGACAAACGGACATGGTGGTGAGGACAAAACCAAATCCCTCGCCTCCCCCGCCGTCCGCCAACGCGCGCGCGATCTCGGGATCGACCTTTCCGAGGTGAAGACCGCCGGCGACCGAGTGCGCCACGCCGATCTCGACGCTTATCTGCTCTACAACGGCGGCAACGTCTCCCACGGCGGCGGCGCTCCCCGCCCCGACGAAACCACCAAAGTCGTCGGCCTGCGCCGCAAGATCGCGGAGAACATGCAGGAGGCCAAGCGCCGAATCCCGCATTTCACTCTGGTCGAGGAATTCGATGTCACCGACCTCGAGGACACGCGGGCGATGATGAACGCCGATCGCGGCGACAATCCCAAGCTGACATTGCTGCCCTTCCTGATCGCCGCGATGGGCAAGGCGCTGCCCGACTGGCCTATGCTCAACGCCACCTTCGACGATGATAATATGTCGCTCACCCGCCACGGCGCGATGCATCTCGGCATGGCGACGCAGACCCCGGGCGGGCTGATGGTCCCAGTGATCCGCGACGCCCAATCCAAGAGTGTATGGACCTTGGCCCGCGACATCGCCCGCCTCGCCGACGCCGCCAAGACCGGCAAGGCTGCGCGCGAGGAATTGAGCGGTTCGACCATCACCTTGTCGAGCCTCGGCCCAATGGGCGGCGTCACCTCGACCCCGGTCATCAACCGCCCCGAAGTGGCGATCATCGCGGTCAACAAGGTCCGCGAAATGCCGGTGATCGTCGACGGCGAATTGGAAGCGCGCAAATTGATGAACCTATCGCTGAGCTGCGATCACCGCGTGGTCGACGGCTGGGATGCAGCAAACTTCCTGCAAGCGATGAAAAAGCTGATCGAGAATCCGATGAGGCTGTTGAGTTGAGTTTGCCGCCTCAGGCCCACCCCGCCTGATTTAAAGCGATCATGTCCTGATCGCGCTTTAAACGCGGGCGCCGTCGAGCCTTGCGATCAGTTCAAGCGATTTGATCGAATAGCATTTTGCCATGCCGGCATGGCTGTCGTGAACCCGATCGTCGGTGGCGCGGATTGCGGCGACACTTTCTTCGTCAGCCCGCCGAAGCAGATATTGAACCTCGCCGAAATGCTCGTCGGGCGCCGGCTGTTCGGGGTTAAGTGGAGTCAGGCTGATCATGACAGTCTCTCGCTTTTGGACGCGGCCTTGCTGTCGCCGCCTTGGGATGAATCCCACGTGAAGCTACGCTGCCAGCGCCACGACTTCGGCCAGGCCATTGGCGATTCCCGCTTCGCCCTGCTCCGGACTGACCGCAATGCCGTCGGCGTGGACGAACTCGGGCGTCAAGCCGATGAAGTTCGATTCGGCGACAGAAAGCTAGCCGACGTCCCCCTAGCAGGGTGGCGCTGTGCCACCATCATGCTTCGTCCCAGCCGAACACATCCTCCAGTCCGACCCCAAACTGGCGCGCGATGCGGAAGGCGCTTTCGAGGCTCGGTGAATAGCGCCCCTGCTCGATCGCGATGATCGTCTGGCGGGTGACTCCGATCGCGTCGCCCAGCGCGGCTTGGCTCATCGCGCGCGCGTCGCGCAACTCGCGCACCCGATTGGTGATCGGCGGTGGGCGGCCCATGGCTCATACGCTCCGGCGCAGGAGGCTAATTCGGAACGCATTTTCGGCGATGTGCGATACGATCAGGCTGCCCATGACGAGGTGGAACAGCATGTTGCCGTCGCCGCGGACTAAAAAGTGGCCAAGCGCGGTCACCGTGCAGGCAGCCAGCACAAGGCCCGACCAATGGCCAGCGCGCTGCGTAACCAGCCTTTCGCGCTCATCGGCCGGCGCACTCGCCTCTCGCGGCGAGGATAATGCAAGCACGACCTGGACGATGATCGAGCCGATCACGACCAGCATGACGAAGCCGATCGCCACCGCCGCCGGCGCGGTCGTTCCCAGCGCCTGCGACGCGGTGCGCACCATGATCGCGTAAAAAGCACCGGTGACCACCATCACCGCCGCCATCACCCAGGCCGATTTTTCCCGAAAGGACATCGCATTTTCCCTCTTGATGTCAAAAATTTCTGACACCCGTTTACGGAGAGATAATTGCTATGTCAAATATTTTTTACTTCCAGACAAGTTTGCCGAAACAGCTTGTTCCTGGCGTGGCTAACTCCCTGCCCATTCCTTGGTCTTCTCGACGATCGTCAAATCGCGCAGCAATGCGTCGATGCTCTCGGTCAGTTCGGGCAGGAAGCTGATCTGGTGGCGCGCGCCGCGATAGCTTTCGACCATCAGCAGCGCGTCGATCAGGATCGGCACGACCACGCTTTCGGGGTCGTCGAGCTCGGCCAGCCCCTGCAACTTCGCCAGCGCCTTGTGGCGCGCCGCCTCGGGGTTGGACAGGGCTGCGGCCCGTCCGATCATCCAGCTCATCTCATCGTCTCCGGCAAAGACCTTGAGGATAAAGCTCCGCCGCGCGGAGGGAAGTTCGGGCGAGCCCGCGTTAAGGTCGGCTCGGCGTTACCGGCGATCAACGGGCGGGTTTGAACCGGCGGCAACAGGCGCTACGGCGCGTAGCATGACGACCGATATCGACGCGCTCAAGACCCTCGACGACAAACTCCGTTTTCTGTCGAGCTGGACGATCCACCATGCCAACCATGTCCGCGAATCCAGCGACGGCCTGAAAGTCGGCGGACACCAGGCGAGCTGCGCGTCGATGACCGCGATCATGGCCGCGCTTTATTTCCACGCGCTCGGCCCCAATGACCGGGTGGCGGTCAAACCGCATGCCGGGCCGGTGCTCCACGCAATCCATTATCTGCTCGGCAACCAGAGTCTCGAGCAACTCCAGAATTTCCGCGGCTTCGGCGGCATGCAAAGCTACCCCAGCCGCACCAAAGACCAGATCCCGGTCGATTTTTCCACCGGATCGGTCGGGCTCGGAGTCGCGATCACCGCCTTCGCGTCGCTGGTCCAGGATTATCTCACCGCCCACGGCAAAATGGCCGAGGAAGATCGCGGGCGGTTCGTCGCGCTGATCGGCGATGCCGAGTTGGACGAGGGCAATATCTACGAATGTTTGATCGAGGCTTACAAGCACGACATCCGCAACTGCTGGTGGATCGTCGACTATAACCGCCAGAGCCTCGACGCGATTTCGGCCGACCGGATGTTCGAGCGGTTCGACGAGATTTTCGCGAGTTGCGGCTGGCGCACGGTCGAACTTCGCTACGGCAAACGCCTCGCCGCCGCGCTCGCCAAGCATCGCGCGGTGCGCGACTGGCTGGACAACCTTCCCAACGCCGACAGCGCGGCGCTGCTCTACCAGGGCGGAGCGGCGTGGCGGGCGCGGATCACCGCCGACCTCGGCAAGCAGGGCGCGGCGTTCCTCAAGAGTCTCGACGACGCGGCGTTGGGCGCGCTGATGAGCAACCTCGGCGGCCATTGCATGGAAACGCTGACCGAGGCGTTCGAC
>JAJAZM010000171.1 GCA_026785645.1 Sphingomonas bacterium
CGATGGTGTTCAGCGTGCTCGTGGCGTTGTCAGCAGCGTTATCTTCACACGCGGCGAGGCCGAGCGCGAGGACCGCAACGGTCAGTGCAACTTTCTTCATGATCGTTCCATTCCATCAAATGTGCCGCTTTCACGGCACGAGGGCTCGGCCTGCCGCAAAAATCGGTCAGGCCAGCGCGCGGATGTAAAGACACCTTCGCCATTGCGCAATCACGAAATGCATCGGCTCGTCGCGCGGCATCTCGACCGCTCTCTGCTGCGTTGACGGATATAAAGAATTCTTTATATCCTTCCATGATGTTGGCCAGCGTCTCCCAACGGCTCCCGATAGCCGACCTGTTCCAGGCGCTCGCCGATCCGTCGCGATTGCGCATCGTCACCTTGCTTCGATCGATGGAATTATCGGTCGGCGAATTGGCGCAAGTGCTGTGCCAGAGCCAGCCACGAGTCTTGCGCCACGTCAAGATTCTCGCCGATTCGGGGCTGATCGACCGTCACAAGGAAGGCAGCTGGGTATTCCTCGCACTGACCGGCGGGGAGCGGTCGGCGGCACTGGTCGGCCTGTTCGATCAATGTCTCGATGACGAAAGCCGCGCCGTGCTCGACGACGATGCGGTTCGCCTTGCCGCGGTCCGCGCCGACCGCGCCGAAGCCGCCGCGCGCTATTTCGCAGCGCATGCCGAAGCGTGGGATTCGATCCGCTCGCTGCATGTTCCCGAAAGCGCGGTCGAACACGCGATCGAGGCAGCGCTGGGTGCCAAGGACGGGGGCCAGCCGCTCGGCACGCTGGTCGATATCGGTACCGGCACCGGACGGATGATCGAATTGCTCGGCCCCGCCGCCAACCAGGCGCTCGGGGTCGACCGCTCGTCGGAAATGCTGCGGCTGGCGCGGGTCAAGCTCGACAAGGCCGGGATCGCCGATGCCAGCCTGCGCCAGGCCGACATGTATGCCCTCCCGCTTGAGCCGGGCAGCGCCGACAGCGTGATCATCCACCAGGTACTGCATTATGCCTTGGCCCCGTCGGCGGCGATTGCCGAGGCGGCGCGCGTGCTTCGCCCCGGCGGGCGACTGCTGGTGGTCGATTTCGCGGCGCATGAGCGCGAGGATCTGCGGATCGCCGATGCCCACCTTCGGCTCGGCTTCTCGGACGAGGCGATCGCCGGCTGGTTCGCCGCGGCGGGGCTCGAGCCCGACCTTGTCGAACATCTTCCCGGTGGCGAGCTGACCGTCACCTTGTGGCGGGGCGTCAAGCCGCTGGCCTATGATCGGAAAGCCGCGTGAACCCGCGTTCCGCCACTGCGCTCGAACACCATGCGCCGTTGTTCGCCGAAGCGCGCGGCGACATTGAAGTCAGCTTCGAATTCTTCCCGCCCAAGTCGGAAGCGATGGCCGCGACGCTGTGGCAGTCGATCGAGACACTCGCGCCGCTTGCGCCCCGCTTCGTCTCGGTGACCTATGGCGCCGGCGGATCGACCCGCGAACGCACCCACCAGACGGTCGAGCGGATCGTCCGCGAGACCCCGCTGACCGCCGCTGCGCATCTCACCTGCGTCGACGCCAGCCGCGACGAGGTCGATGCTGTGGCGCGTTCCTATTGGGACGCCGGGATCCGCCACCTCGTCGCGCTGCGCGGCGACCCGCCCGAGGCTGGCCGCGCCTTCGCTCCGCATCCGCAGGGTTACGCCACTGCCGCGGCGCTGGTGGAGGGGCTCAAGAAGGTCGCGCCGTTCGACATTTCGGTGGCTTGCTATCCCGAGGTCCATCCCGAGGCGACCTGTCCCGAAGCCGACCTCGATCATTTCAAGCGCAAGGTCGATGCCGGGGCCGACCGCGCGATCAGCCAATTCTTCTTCTCGGCGGAGAATTTCTTTCGCTTCCGCGACCGCGTCGCCGCCGCCGGGATGCACATCGAGATCGTGCCGGGGATCCTGCCGGTGACCAACGTCGCCCAGACCCGCAAGTTTGCCGGCCAGTGCGGCGCTGCAATCCCCGCCTGGATGGACGAAATGTTCGACGGGCTCGACGCGCTTCCCGCCGCGCGCCAGCTGATCGCCGCCACCGTCGCCGCCGAACTATGCGGCCAGCTTTACGCCGGCGGCGTGCGCCACTTCCACTTCTACACCCTCAACCGCGCCGAGCTGGCTTATGCCATCTGCCACCTGCTCGGGGTCCGGGGAGGACCCCCAACCGATGGACCCCGAGCGAAACAAGCCGCATGACCGCCGCGTCCGACTCCTTCCGCGCCGAAGCGGCGACGCGAATCCTGGTCAAGGATGGCGCTTACGGGACGATGATCCAGGCCGAGAAACTGGCCGAAACCGATTATCGCGGCGACCTCGCCTTCACCCTCGACCAGCGCGGCAATAACGATCTGCTCAACCTGACCCGCCCCGACATCGTCGCCGGCATCTGCCAGCGGTTCGTCGATTCGGGCGCCGATCTGCTCGCCACCAACACCTTCAACGCGACCTCGATCAGCCAGTCCGATTACGGCCCGGAGGCGGTCGCTTTGGCCGACGAAATGAACCGCGCCTCGGCCCGGATCATCCGCGGCGTGACCGATGCCGCCACTGCCGCCGACGGCAAGCCGCGCTGGGTGGCAGGCGCGATCGGGCCGACCAACAAGACGCTGTCGCTATCCCCCAGGGTCGACGATCCGGGCTTTCGCGAAGTCGATTTCGACGGGGTCAAGGCGGCCTATCGCCAGCAGGTCGATGCACTAGTGGACGGCGGGGTCGATTTCATCCTGGTCGAGACGGTGTTCGATACATTGAACGCCAAGGCCGCGATCATGGCGGTGATCGAGGCGGGCAATGCGCTTGGC
>JAJAZM010000172.1 GCA_026785645.1 Sphingomonas bacterium
ACGCAACGGCGAGCGGGTGATCGTCGTCGCGCATGGTAATAGCCTGCGCGCGCTGGAGAAATATTTGTCGGGGATCGGCGATGACGAGATCGTCGGGCTGGAGATTCCGACCGGCAAGCCGATCGTTTACGAGCTGGGCGACGATCTGGCGGTGGGCGAGCGTTATTATCTGGGCGAGCGTTAGGCGGCTTTCTCGCGATACATTTCCTGGTCGGCGCGATCGAGCACGGCTTCGGCGGTGTCGCCTTGTTCGATCGCGGTGATTCCGATCGCGACGCTCAACGGCAGCAACCGACCGTGGTGGATGAAGTCGCTGTCGGCGACCGCATTGACCAGCCGGTTGGCGGTCTCCATCGCTGCGGCCTCATCGGCATGGTCGAGCAGGATGGCGAATTCGTCGCCGCCGAGCCGCGCCACCAGGTCGGTCTGGCGGACCGCGCCGACCATCATTTCGGCAAGGTAGATCAACGCCGCATCGCCGGCCGAATGACCGAACGAATCGTTTAAGGCCTTCAGCCCGTCGACATCCACGAACAACAAAGCGGAGGGGACATTGTGGCGCTCGCGACCGGCAATCAGCATATCGAGCTGGCGAACCAGCCCGCGGCGGTTGGCGACCGGCACCAGCGCATCGATATGCGCCTCGCGATCCAGCTCCTCGCAACGCGATTCGAGCCGCGCAATCTGCCCGCGCAGGCGTTCAATTTCCTCCATCAGCGCATCGGTATCGACGCTGTACACGACTCGATCCATGCTCGGCACACCCCCTGTTTCCGGTTGGTTTTGTAACCTGCATCAAGAAGAAAGGAAATCGGAACTGCGCGACTGTCCCAATTGCGCACGCTCGTCAGACTTCCTACACCGCAGATGACATGGCGGAGCAAGGAAATTCGATGAGCGACATGTTGGTCGGGATCATCATGGGCAGCCGCTCCGACTGGGAGACGATGCGCCACGCCGCCGAGACGCTCGACGCGCTCGGGGTGGCGCATGAGGTCAAGGTGGTGTCGGCCCACCGCACCCCGCAGCGGCTCTACGATTATGCCCATAGCGCCAAGGCGCGCGGGCTGAAACTGATCATCGCCGGGGCCGGCGGCGCGGCGCATCTGCCGGGAATGGCGGCGTCGATGACCGCGCTTCCGGTGCTCGGCGTGCCGGTCGAGAGCAAGGCGCTCAACGGCATGGATAGCCTGTTGTCGATCGTCCAGATGCCCGCCGGGGTGCCGGTCGGCACGCTGGCGATCGGCCAGCCCGGCGCGGTCAATGCGGCGCTGCTTGCGGCGGCGATGCTGGCGACGACCGACGAGGCGCTGGCCGAGCGGCTTGCCGAGTGGCGCAAGAAGCAGAGCGACGCGGTGCCCGAGGCGCCCGAGTGATTCGCGCGTGAGGTTGGCGCCGGGTTCGACCATCGGCATTGTCGGCGGCGGCCAGCTCGGCCGGATGATGGCCATGGCGGCGGCGCGGCTGGGCTATAAATGCCATATCTATGACCCGCACTATAGGCCCTGTGCAGCCGAGGTTGCCGGGGCGTTCACGCGCGCCGCTTATGATGACTCGGCCGCCGTGGCGCGCTTCGCCGAGGCGTGCGACGTGGTGACCTACGAATTCGAGAATTTGCCCGTCGCGCCGTTGGCGGCGCTTGGGGACAAGCTTCGTCCGGGCACACGCAGCCTCGAGATTGCGCAGGATCGCGCGGCGGAGAAACGTTTCATCGAGGGTGCCGGGGCGCGGGTCGCGGCGTGGCGCGAAGTCGGGTCCGAGGCGGAGCTGCAGGCGGCGGTCGCGGCGCTCGGGGTGCCGTTGGTGCTCAAGAGCCGGCGGCTGGGCTATGACGGCAAGGGGCAAGCGTGGATCCGCGATGCCGACGAGGCGCGCACCGCCTGGGCGAGCATCGGTGACGCGCCGGCGGTGGCCGAGGAAGGAGTCGACTTCAAGGCCGAATTTTCGGTGCTGATCGCACGCGGGACGGATGGCGCGACCAGCGCTTTTCCCTGCCCGCGCAACGAACATGACGAGGGCATCCTGCGCCGCTCGACGGTGCCCGCGGAGGCGCCGTGCGACGCGCTTGCGGAAGGCGCAATCGCCACTGCCGCCGCGCTTGCCGCCGCGCTCGACCATGTCGGGATGTTCACCGTGGAGTTTTTTGCCTGCGCGGATGGTCCGCTGGTCAACGAGATCGCGCCGCGAGTCCACAACAGCGGCCACTGGACAATCGAGGGGGCCGCAACCTCCCAATTCGAACAGCATATCCGCGCCATTTGCGGTCTTCCGCTGGGCAGCACGGCGCTTGTCGCTGGCGGCGCGGTGATGGACAATCTGATCGGTGCCGATGTCGACCGCTGGCCCGAGATCCTTGGCCAGCCCGGTGCGAACCTGCACCTCTACAACAAGGGCGAAGCGCGGCCCGGACGCAAGATGGGCCACGTCACCCGGTTAAAGTGACGCGGCCCACCGTTGATTGCATGCGTGATTACTTTGCCTGCAACACCTCAACCGGCATGCCGAGCTTGTCGAGCTGCGGCTTTACCTTGGCGGCGTCGCCGACCACCACCCATACAAACCCGCGCGGATCGAGCGCCGAGCGCAGCGCCTGGTCGGCGGAGGTCCGGGTCAGCCCGCGATAGCGGTCGCCGAGCAATTCGAAATAATTGTCGGGCCGGCCGTACATGTCGTTGCTCATCATCGCCGACAGCACTGCGCTCGACGTCTCGAACCGCCCGGGCAGCGCCTGGACATTGTTGGAGACCGCGCGGGTCAGCTCCTCGGCAGTGACGCCCTTCTTGCCGAGGAACAGCGCGATCTGCTCATTCAATGCGCGGATCGAATCGGCGGTGCGGTCGGCCTGGACCGGGGCGCTGACGATGTAGGGCGCGGCGTTGAGCGAGTAACTGACGCTGCTTCGAACGCCGTAGGACCAGCCCTTGGTCTCACGCAGGTCCATATTGATCCGCGACAGGAAATTGCCGCCAAGCACTTCGCTCGC
>JAJAZM010000173.1 GCA_026785645.1 Sphingomonas bacterium
GCAACCTTGAGCGCGAGGATGAAGCGCGACAATTCGCCGCCCGACGCGATCCTGGTCAGCGCTCCGAACGGCGCGCCAGGGTTGGTCGAAACCTCGAACTCGACCCGGTCGGTTCCGGCGGGCCCGGCCTCGGCCGCGGCGATGGCGGTTCGGAACCGCGCCGAGTCGAGCTTGAGCGGGGCGAGTTCTCCGGCCACGGCGCCGTCGAGCTCTGCCGCCGCCACCGCTCGGGCTGCCGACAAGGCCTCGGCGGCAATCCGATAGTCATTCTCGGCCAGTGCCAGCGTCCGCTCGAGTTCCGCGATCCGCTCGCTGCCCTGATCGATCGCGGAACGCCGCGTACGCATTTCCCCGAGCAAGCCTGGAAGCTGGTCGGCTTCGACCCGATGTTTGCGCGCCAGTCCGCGGATTTCGAACAGTCGCGCCTCGGCGCTCTCGAGGTCGATCGGCGAATGCGCCAGTGCCGATTTGGCGGCTGCGATCTTGGTTTCGGCCTCATCGGCTTCGATGATCGCGCGGTCGGTCGCGACCAACGCCTCGGCGAGCAACGGATGCGCATCGGCGATCCGCTCGAGCCGCCGCGCCGCTTGGCGCAGTTGCGACAGCCCGCCGTCCGATCCGGTATAATGCTGGTCGAGCGCGCCAAGATCATCCTCGATCCGCGCCGCCGCCTTCATCTGCCCGCGGGCGTCGGCGAGCCGTTCCTCCTCGCCCTCCTCGACCTCGAGCGCGCCGATCTCGCCGATTGCGAAATCAAGCCACTCGCGGTCGCGATCCGCATCGGCCAGCGCCTGGCGCTGCTGGTCAAGCTCGACCGCAATTGCGCTGCGCCTGCTCCAAGCCCGCTCGACCGCCGCGACATCGAGCTTGCCATAGGCGTCGAGCAGTGCGCGATGGCCCTTGGGGTTGAGCAGGCCGCGATCGTCATGCTGGCCGTGGATCTCGATGAGCGAGCTAGCGATATCGCGCAGCAACGTCGCGGGCACCGCCGCCCCTCCGGCAAAGGCGCGGCTGCCGCCATCGGCCTTCAATGTCCGGCGAAGCAGCAACGGCTCGCCCGGTTCGTACGCAATGCCCTGCTCGTCAAGCGCGGCAAAGGCGGAGTGGCCCGTTGGAAGCTCGATCTCGGCACTGACGCTGGCCGAGCCCTGTCCGGCGCGGACCAGCCCGGTGTCGGCGCGGTCGCCAAGCGCCAGCCCAAGCGAATCAAGCAGGATCGATTTGCCCGCCCCGGTCTCGCCGGTCAGTGCGCCAAGTCCCGGCTCGAACTCAAGCTCGAGCCGGTCGATTAGCACCACATCGTGAATGACGAGCTGCCTCAGCATCGGGAGGCGGGCCCGGGCAGGATCAGCTCTGCGGCGCCGCCGGTACGTGGCGCTGGATCAGCTTGTAGCTGCGCTCATACCATTCGCTGCCGGGGTAATTGGCGCCGAGCACTGCCGCCGACCGGCGCGCTTCCTCGGGAATGCCGAGCGCGAGGTAGGATTCGACCAGTCGCTCGAGTGCCTCTGGGGTGTGGCTGGTGGTTTGATATTTGTCGATCACGGTGCGGAAGCGCAGAGTCGCGGCGAGCCAATTGCCCTGGCGCTGGTAAAAGCGACCGACCTCCATCTCCTTGCCGGCGAGATGGTCGTTGATCAGGTCGAGCTTGAGCCGGGCATCGGCTGCGTAGCGGCTGCCGGCATAGCGGCGGGTCAGTTCGCCGAAGCTGTCAGCTGCCTGCTGGGTGATCTTCTGATCGCGATTCACATCCTCGATCTGCTGATAATAGCTCATCGCGATGAGGTAGTTAGCGTAGGCCGCATCCTTGTTGCCCGGGTGGATCGTCAGGAACCGCCGCGACGAGCTGATCGCCTCTGTATAGGATTGCGCCATGTAATAACTGAATGCGCTCATGAGCTGTGCGCGCCGGGCCCACACCGAATAAGGATGCTGACGTTCGACCTCGTCGAACAGTTTCGCGGCGAGCTCATATTCGCCTCCGTCGAGCCGCTTCTTGGCGAGGCTGTAAAGCGTGTTGACGTCACGCGCGACATATTCGGTGTCGCCCTTGAGCTTGTTTCGGGCGCAGCCGGTGGCCGGGAGGATCAAGGCGGCGGCGACGAGCGGCAGAGCGATGCGGGACAGGTTGGACATGACGGACCTTCTAGCGTGGTGCCCGGTCGAGGCCAAGCGCGGAGATTGGGAAGCCGAGAATAGAACCGGCTTCGATGAACAGCAGATGGCCCGGCTCACGCCTCCTGCGGCCGGGTGCCGGCCGGCTCGTCGACCTTGAGAAAGCTGTCGGGCTTGACCCCGAGCCACACCAGCATCGGCGAGGAGATGTAGATTGACGAATAGGTGCCGATGAAGGTGCCGAGCAATACCGCCAGCGTCAGCCCGAAAATCACGTCCGGCCCAAGTAGCACGAGGACCGCCAGCGCGAGCATGATCGACAACGAAGTGACGATTGTCCGCGACAGGGTTTCATTGAGCGATAGGTTGATCAGCGGGACGATCGCCATTTTGCGATACTTGCGCAAATTTTCGCGGATCCGGTCGTAGATCACCACCGTGTCGTTGAGCGAATAGCCAACCACCGCGAGGAACGCGGCGACAATGTTGAGATCAACTTGGAGCTGGGTCACCGCGAAAAAGCCGAAGATCATCGCCACGTCGTGAAACAAGGTGACCAACGCGCCGACCCCGAATTGCCATTCGAAGCGGATCCAGATGTAGATCGCGATCCCGAGCATCGACAGAGCGATCGCCAAGGCGCCGTCCCACGCCAGCTCGCCGCTGACCTTGCCCGAGACCGATTCGCCCGCATCGACCCGCGATCCGGGATAGGTTTGCTGGATCATCGTCCTGAGCTTGGTCACTGCCGCGCTCGCCGCCGCTTCAGACCCTTCGGGCTTGGGCAATCGCACCTGGTAGGTGCGGGCGTCGCTCAATTGCTGGATGCTCGCTTCACCAAGGTCCAGAGCGGTCACCCGGCTACGCAGATCCTCGATGTCCACCGCC
>JAJAZM010000174.1 GCA_026785645.1 Sphingomonas bacterium
GCCAGTTCCAGATAGACGGCGTCATAAATCGTCAAATCGTGAGCGCGCGCGAGTTGCGCCGTGCGGCGGATCACGATTGCCGAATTATGTTCGTCGACCGTTAGCGGGAAATCATGAAAATCGCCCAACCGCGTTTCAAACTGCGCGGTATCGAGCCTGCCCCGGCGCACCGCCATCAGGCCCATGTTGGCAATTTCAAGATACCAATGTCGCGGCACAATCGCCTCGCCCGCGACGAGCAACTCGAGAAGGCCTTCGCGAATGTCGTCCGCTTCATCGGGGATCAACAGGGGGCCGATCACCGACGCATCTACGACGCACGTCATCGTCGCCCCTCATTCTTCCACGCGATTCGTTCGGCGTTCGTGGCGGTGCGTCCTTCGGAACGCATGCGTTCGACGTGCTCACGAATCCGTTGGGCAGCAGCTTCGGCTCGCTTGCGACGTTGGCCCGGACCATCCACCGGCGAAAGCCGAACGGTCGCCTTGCCGTGACGGGTGACGACCAATTCCTCGCCGCATTCGACCGCAGCCAGATATTCCGACAAATGGTCTTTGAGGTCAGCAACCGGGACATGCCGCATCATCATTTTCCAATCTGGCCAGACTATAGGCCAGAATTATCGTTTCTACCAGTATGGAAGGCGTTGGTGATCGGGTAGCGGCGGTCGCGGCCGAAGTTGCGGGTGCCGATCTTGACTCCGGGCGGGGCCTGGCGGCGCTTATATTCGGCGCGCAGGAGTTTCTTCTCGATATCGGCCACCAGCGTCTCGTCGGCACCGGTAATTCGGGCGGTCTCGCCGACCGATTTCTCGTCCTCGACCAGTGCCTCGAGTATCCGGTCGAGCAAGGCATAAGGCGGCAGGCTGTCCTCATCCTTCTGGTTGGGGCGCAATTCGGCGGTGGGCGGCTTGTCGATCACCCGCTGCGGCATCACCGGGCCGTCGGGGCCGAGGCCGCCTTCGGGCCGATTGGCATTGCGCCACCGCGACAAAGCGAAGCAGGTCGACTTGTAGGCGTCCTTGAGCACCGAATAACCGCCCGCCATGTCGCCGTAGAGCGTCGCATAGCCGACCGACATCTCGCTCTTGTTGCCAGTGGTCAGCAGCATGTGGCCATGGGTGTTGCTGAGCGCCATCAGCGTCACCATCCGCAGCCGCGACTGGATATTCTCCGCTGCCAGCCCGTCTGCTCCATCGAGCATCTTGTCGAACGCCTGCACCCCGGGGACGATCGGGATGACGTCATGGCGGCAGCGCAGCATCGCCGCGCATTCGGCGGCATCCTCAAGGCTGTCGTCGCTGGTATATTTGGACGGCAGCATCACGCACCACAATTTGTCTGGCCCAAGCGCATCGACCGCGATCGCGGCCGACAGCGCGCTGTCGATCCCACCGCTGAGGCCGAGCAGCACGCCGGGGAAGCCGTTGCGGCCGACATAGTCGCGAAGCCCGACCATCATCGCGCGGTAGATATCCTCGGGATAGGCAGAGAGCTTCGATCTCTTCGACGTCGCGCAACGCCAGCCGTTGGCGGTCCGCTCCCACTCGGTCAGCCGCAGCGCCTCGTCCCAGTCGGGCATCTGGACGACAATTCCACCATCGTCGTTGACCACGAAGCTCGACCCGTCGAACGCCAGTTCATCCTGCCCGCCGACGCGGTTGAGATAGACGAGCGGCAAGCCGGTCTCGGTCACGCGGGCCTGGACCAGGGCGAGTCGACGCTGGTCCTTGTCGAGCTCGAACGGGCTGCCATTGGCGACCAGCAATATTTCCGCGCCGGCCTTGGCGAGGTGCGCGGTCACCGGCTCGAGCCAGATATCCTCGCAGATCGGAATTCCGAGCTTGATCCCGCGCCACTCGACCGGATCGGGCAAAGGCCCGGCGGCGAACACGCGCTTTTCGTCGAACGTGCCGTAATTGGGGAGTTCATGCTTGAGCCGCCGGGCGACCAACTTGCCGTTCTCGGCGAGCAGCATCGCATTGTAGGCGGCGCCACCCTCCTCGTGGAGCGAGCCGAACAGGATTGCCGGCCCGCCATCGCCGGTCGCATCGACCAGCCGCTCGGCCGCCTCCATCGTCCGCCGCACGAATTCGGGCTTGAGCACCAGATCCTCGGGCGGATAGCCGGTCAGCTGGAGTTCGGGGAACATCACGAGGTCGGCGCCCTCGGCCCGGGCCCGCCAGTCGAGCATCGCCGCAGCATTGCCCGCCAGGTCGCCGACGCGCTGGTTTAGCTGGGCGAGCGCGATGATCAGCTTGTTGGTCACAAGCGCCGCTTTAACGTGACCAGCGGGGCGAACAAGCTTGTCGCTCCCCCATGGCCATGGCTAAGGGGGAAACCGCCAAGGGGAACCCAAGATGAAATTGCTGGCCGGCAACTCCAACCTGCCGCTCGCCACGGCGATCGCGGATTATCTCGATATGAAGCTGACCGAGGCCAGCGTGCGCCGCTTCGCCGACGAGGAAGTGTTCGTCGAGATCAACGAGAATGTCCGCGGCGAGGATGTGTTCGTGATCCAGTCGACCAGTTTCCCGACCAACGACAATCTGATGGAAGTGCTGATCTGCATCGACGCGTTGAAGCGGGCCTCGGCCAAGCGTATCACCGCAGTCCTGCCCTATTTCGGCTACGCGCGGCAGGATCGCAAACCCGGACCGCGCACCCCGATATCGGCCAAGTTGGTGGCCAATATCATCACCACCGCGGGCGCCGACCGGGTGCTGACGATGGATCTCCACGCCGGCCAGATCCAGGGCTTTTTCGACATCCCGACCGACAATCTGTGGGCCGCGCCGGTGATGGCCGCCGACATCAAGGAACGGATCGGCAATCAGGAACTGGTGGTGGTATCGCCCGACGTCGGTGGCGTGGTTCGCGCGCGGAGCCTCGCCAAAAGGCTCGACAATGCCCCGCTGGCGATCGTCGACAAACGCCGCGAGCGGGCCGGCGAATCCGAAGTGATGAACATCATCGGCGATGTCGACGGCAAGGTGTGCGTGCTGATCGACGATATCGTCGATTCGGCCGGGACCTTATGCAACGCTGCCGCCGCGCTCAAACAACAAGGCGCCGTGAACGTGGTGGCATATTCGAGCCACGGGGTACTGTCCGGCGGCGCTGCGGCGCGGGTCCAGGGTTCCGAACTGACCGAGCTGGTCGTCACCGACTCAATCTATTCGGACCAGCCCGACGTCAAAGGCGGCAAGATCCGCCGACTGACCATCGCGCCATTATTCGCCGAGGCGATCCGGCGGATCGCGGATGAAAGCAGCGTGTCGAGCTTGTTCGATTGATCGTCCGCAGCCCGGCCCACTTGTCGCGTA
>JAJAZM010000175.1 GCA_026785645.1 Sphingomonas bacterium
ATCCCCGGGAGCCCGATCTACCCGGTCAACCCCGACGACCTGCGCTCGCTCTTCGCCGCCGACGACACACCCCATATCGAGATTGGGACGGTCTATCCGCCCGACGACATCCGCGGCACTTTGTACGTCGATCCGATGCTGTCGAAGCATTTCGCGGTGCTGGGCTCGACCGGCACCGGTAAATCGACCGCGGTCGCCCTGATCCTCCACCGAATCTCGCAATTGTCGCCCGAGGGCCACATCGTGATGATCGATCCGCACGGCGAATATTCGGCGGCGTTCAAAGATTGCGGCGAAATGTTCAACGTCGACAACCTCCAGCTACCGTACTGGCTGATGAACTTCGAGGAACATTGCGAAGTGTTCCTGACTACCCAGGACAGCGAGCGTCAGCGCGACGCCGACATCCTCGCCAAATGCCTGCTTGCGGCGCGCACCCGCGGCAAGAATATCGAGACCTATGGCAAGGTCACGGTCGATTCGCCGATCCCCTATCTGCTGACCGATCTGTCGGCGGTGCTGGTTGCGGAAATGGGCAAGCTCGACCGCGCCGGCGATACCACGCCCTACCAGCGGCTCAAGAACAAGCTCGACGAACTTCGCGCCGATCCGCGCTTCACCTTCATGTTCTCGGGCATGCTGGTCAGCGACACGATGGGCGGCTTCGTCGCCAAGCTGTTTCGCCTTCCCGCACAGGGCAAGCCGATCTCGATCGTCGACGTCTCGGGCGTGCCGAGCGAGATCACCAGCGTCGTCGTGTCGATCCTCGCCCGGATGGTGTTCGATTATGCCATCTGGTCGCGGACCGAGGCGCAGCGCCCGTTGCTTTTGGTCTGCGAAGAAGCCCATCGCTACGTCCCCAAGGACGAAAATGCCTCGGGCCAGGCGGTGCGCAAGATCCTCGAGCGGATCGCCAAGGAGGGCCGCAAATACGGCGTGTCGCTCGGGCTGATTACGCAGCGCCCGTCCGATCTTGCCGAAGGCGTGCTGTCGCAGTGCGGCACGATCATCTCGATGCGCCTCAACAACGACCGCGATCAGGCTTGCGTCCGGGCCGCCATGCCCGAAGGCGCGCGCGGTTTCCTCGACGCCATCCCCGCTTTGCGCAACCGCGAATGCATCGTCTGCGGCGAAGGTGTCGCAATCCCGATCCGCGTTCGGTTCGACGATCTCGAGCCCGAAAAGCGCCCTGCCTCGTCCGACCCGAGCTTCGCCGCTCTGTGGCGCGAAACCGGCGACGAAGCGGGCATCATCAACCGCACGATCAAGCGCTGGAGAGGCCACGGGCGGTAAGCCACCGAGGCGTTATCTAATGTCCGTCCATCAGCGTGCGGATCCAGCCGTCGTCGTCGACCATGCGGCGCAGCGAATGGAGATGCGTGATCATCGCGCCGACCATGCCGGGAACCGCGGCGACGGTTTCGAGGACGATTGCACGGCGGCCGTAGCGCTTGGCGAAGAAGGTGTCGGCACAAAAGCGCAGACCTTGGTAAAGCCGAGCGCGATGCGGTCCGAGACGCCTTGGGGGGCGTGGTGGATTTGCAGCTGCGCGTCGCGTTCCTCGGCGAGGATAGCGGGATCGGGGGAGAGGATGATTGGACTTTAGAGGGTCTTTCGGGCGGCGTAAAATCAGAAACCGATGATCGCGCGTATCACGAAGATCGCAATGGCGAAGAATGCGAACAGGATCGGGATCGTCAAAACCTGAGCGGCGACACTCGCGGTGCTCATCCGACCGGTCCAGGTGTCGAGCATAGGCTCTCCGCATTCGAAACCGCGCGGCTTGCCCTTGCCGAGACCCTGCAGCACGGCGGCGGTGCCAAAGAACATCACGGTATAGAGGACACTGACGACGACCACGAAGACGGCGTGTCCGTCGCGCGCGGTAGCAAGCGCTAGCGCGGCGAAGAACACCGCATAGGAGCCGAAGAACACCTTCCATATCCAGCCGGGGAAGCCGAAGCTGCTGCTTTCGGAATAACGCGGACCGGGGACCGAGCCGGCGGTGTCATGGGTGGGCGCGCGATCGACGGGTTCGCCGTGGTCCTGCGTCAAGGCGGCGACATCGAGTTCGGTCAACATGATCAAAAATCTTCCAGACCTTGGGCCGCGGCGAGGCCGTCGCGCTTGATAACGATGCCATTGAGCAGACTGGTGGCGATCATCCGCGCGCGCTCCTCGACATGGCCCGCGGTGGCGGGATCGCGCGCGAGATCGTCGAGCGTGGCGCGGAACAGCGTCAGCCAGCGGTCGAAATGGCCGCGATCGAGACCCGGGATGGCGAGATGTTTGAGCATCGGATTGCCCGAATAGGCGCCGCTATTGTGGAGCACCGAGCCCCAGAAGCTCTTCATCCGTCCGAGATGCGTCGGCCAGTCGCTGATCCGCGCGGCGAAGATTGGGCCGAGTAGGTCGTCGTCGCGGACGCTCTCATAAAATCGATCGACGAGGGTGGAGATGAAGGCGTCGTCGATGCCGATCGCGAGCGCCGCATCGCGCTTGGCGGTGCGCGCGGCAAGGGCGTGGCCGCGTCCGGCGGTCGGTGCGGGGAGGTTGGTGCGGTGATTCATGGACATAACCGACTTCCTAAGTGGTATAACAAATACCTATTAAGCTCCACTGGCGCTAATAGCAATATGTGATATGCACGTTTGATGCGATTGAGCTTGCACACCGATTATGCGCTGCGCGTGTTGATGTTCCTCGCCGCCGAAGAGCGCCAGGCATCGGTCGACGAGATCGCGCGCGCCTATGGGATTTCGCACAACCATTTGGTCAAGGTCGCGCGGCGGCTGGGCGAGCTGGGGCTGATCGACGCGCGGCGCGGGCGCGGCGGCGGCATATCGCTGGCGCAAGCGCCCGATAAGATCAACGTCGGGCGAGTGGTGCGCCAGATGGAGAGCCTGGGCGGCTTCGTCGAATGTTTCGACGCGGTCGAGAACGGCTGCCCGGTGGCGGGCGTGTGCGGATTGCAGGGCGCGCTGGCGCTGGCGCTGGGCGACTTTTTGAAGCGGCTAGACAGCTATGTTTTGTCCGACTTGGTCCCAAACAAGACGGCTTTTACTCGGCGGCTAGAAGGCGCCAAGGCCTAGCTTACTACCCATAGACCGATGGCCACTGTCACCGCGCTGGCGCGAGGCGTGGTGACGAGGGCGCGCGCTGATTGATGCTGCCAAGGTCACTGAAACAATTCTATCGAGACTTCAGAGCATTTTGCTCGCTATGCCGGCGGCGTGGGAAAGTTGAGTGGCACCTCATTAGCGGTCGCTACACGGCTTCGTGAGTGGAATGACAGCCATACGTCCGCTATCGGGGAGATGACCGCAGCTCGGCTATGACTGCAACGGGCGCAAAGCTCCCTGTTTGTTGCCGATGGTCATATGTCCGCAATGGGTCGAAAGCGGACATTGGCTAGGCTTTCTTGGTGCCCACACTCAGCAACACCTTCAGCCGCGCCTTGATCGCCGCGACCGCGCCCGGGTCGGCGCCGCGCTGGGCGGCGGTGAAGCGCACGCCCATCGGGTTGACCGGTACGCCGCCGCGCATCACCTCGTAATGCAAATGCGGGCCGGTGGAGAGGCCGCTTGAACCGACATAGCCGATCAATTGGCCCTGGCGCACCAAGCTGCCCGGCGCGACCGCCAGCGAACTCATGTGGCTGTAGCTGGTGGCCATCCCGCCGCCATGGGTCAGGCGGATCTGGCGGCCGTACCCCCCGGCCCAACCGGCGCGGGTTACCTGGCCGTCGGCAGCGGCGTGGATCGGGGTGCCCCAGCGCGCGCCGAAGTCGATCCCCTTGTGCATCCGGGCGAAGCGCAGGATCGGGTGGATTCGAAGCCCGAAGCCGGAGGTGATCCGTGCCGCGACCGGCCAGATCATTCCCTCGCTGGCTTGGCGGACCCGCCCGACCGTGACCGCGTCGACCCACACCGGCTTGCCGCCTGCGGTCCACCGCACCAGTTGCAGATCGCGATTGGCGGCGCGATCGAGCCCGGCGTAGAGCAAATCGCCCTCGGCGATCTGGCCGTCGGCGCTTCGGCGGCTGGCGATAACCAGGTCGAAGCTGGCGTCGGCACCGATCTCGCCGACATCGATCTCCTGTGCCAGCGCCTTGAGATAGGAAGTGGTGATGGCGGTCGAGGCTCCAGCGGTTCGAAGCGCCCAGTAAAGCCCGTCGCCAACGCGGCCGCGGACCCGGAGCGGAATGGTTGAAACCGGCACCGCGATGCGGCTCAAGGCGAGCCCGTCCGAACTGCGCTCGACCAACAGTTTCAGCGCCATTGAGGCGCGTAAGCCGATCCGCTCGACCGATCGACGACCGCTCGCGTCGCGCTTGCCCAGCCGGATGGCGATGCTCGTCCCAAGCGTGAGGTGCGGCGCGGCCTGATCGATCAGGGCGGCGGCCCGAACCGAATCTCCCGGCGCCGCGCCGAGCCGTACCAGGCTCCGCGCCAGACCATCTTGCCCAAGTGTCACAAACAGGTCGATCGCGGCGCGCTCGGGCGCGGTGTCGATCGGCACGACCCGCGCGCCGGGTGCCATGCGCAACCCGCTGGCCGATCCGCGCGCGATCGAATCGACCCCGACCGCCTGCCACTGGTCGCGCGCGTCGCCCGTCAATCGCGTCGGATGCCCCGCCGGGAGCGGCCCGAAATCGGGCGCGGTCAGCGCGGCTGCGGTGCATAATGCGCCGAGGCTCGCCAGCCCGCGCCACCATGTTCTCGAGAACAGCTCCTCGCCAAGGTCAACCGCCAGGCTGAAGCGCGGCGGACGAGCCGGGATGAACGGCGCAAATCCCCGTGGCGCCGCCACCGCAGCGCGCCCGAATGACTTGCCCACCCACGCTTCGCGCATCGACCACAATCTCCTTCGCTCCGCTGTGCCGAAACAAGGTTAAAACCGATTTAACTCCGATCCCCGCTTGCACTTCGCCGAGGCCATGCCATTTTAGCCGGATGCCGCGCGGCGACAGTCTGGTCCGGGCGATCCTGGGCCCCACCAATACCGGCAAGACCTATCTCGCCATCGAGCGGATGTGCGCCCATTCGTCGGGCGTGATCGGCTTCCCGCTGCGGCTGCTGGCGCGCGAAGTTTATGAGCGCGTGGTGGCGATCAAGGGCGCGAACCAGGTCGCGCTGATCACCGGCGAGGAGCGGATCGTCCCCAAGAGCGCGCGCTATGTTTTGTGCACCGCCGAGAGCATGCCCGTCATCGGAGGCAGGGATGACCGCACGCACGAAGGCGTGTTCCCCAGCGAATTCGCCTTTGCCGCGATCGACGAGGCGCAATTGGGCAGCGATCCCGAGCGCGGCCATGTGTTCACCGACCGGATGCTCCGCGCGCGAGGCCGCGAGGAGACGCTGATCCTTGGCAGCGACACGCTCCGCCCGATGATCCGCGCCTTGCTGCCCGAGGCCGAGATCGTCAGCCGCCCGCGCTTCTCGACCTTGCGCCACGCGCCCTCAACCAAACTCTCGCGGCTCCCCCCGCGCTCGGCGATTGTCGCGTTCAGCGCCGAGCAGGTGTACGCGCTGGCCGAGATGCTGCGCCGCTTCAAGGGGGGGGCGGCGGTGGTGATGGGCGCGCTGTCGCCCGCCACGCGCAACGCCCAGGTGGCGATGTTCCAGCGCGGGGAGGTCGATTACCTGGTCGCCACAGACGCCATCGGCATGGGCCTCAATATGGACGTCACCCATGTTGCCTTTGCCGGGCTCGACAAGTTTGACGGCCACCGAGACCGCCGCCTGTCGATCCCCGAAATGGCGCAGATTGCGGGCCGCGCCGGGCGTCACCAGAAGGACGGGACGTTCGGCACATTGGGGCTTGGCGGGGACAATGGCCCGGCCTTCAGCGAGGGCGAGATTGCGGCGATCGAGGACCATCGCTTCCAGCCGCTGGACCATCTCTACTGGCGCTCGGCCGAGCTCGATTTCACCGATGTCGGAGCGCTGATTTCCAGCCTTGAGGCGAAGAGCGACGACCCGCTGCTGCGCACCGCGCCGATGGCGATCGACCTTGCGGTATTGAAGATGCTCGCCGAGGATCCGGCGATCGCCGCACGACGCGGGATATCGGCCAAGCGGCTATGGGCGACCTGCGGCCTACCTGATTTCCGCAAGGTCGGCCCGATGCACCATGCGCGGATGGTGCGGCGGCTGTTCAGCTACATCGGCGAGGGCGGGCATATCCCGCACGAGTGGTTCGCCGCCGAGGTCGCCCGGCTCGACAACGTCAATGGCGATATCGAGGCGCTGGCTGACCGGCTCGCGGGGGTGCGGTCATGGGCCTATATCGCCCAGCGTTCGGACTGGCTCAAGGATCCGCCGCGCTGGGCCGAGCGCACGCAGGCGGTCGAGGGGCGCTTGTCCGACGCGCTTCACTCTGCGCTGACCCAGCGCTTCGTCGATCGCCGCACCGCGGTGCTGATCCGCGACATTGGCGCGCGCGGCGCCGATGCGCTGCCGATCACCGTCGCCGCCGATGGCGAGGTCAGCGTAGGGCCCGAGCCGATCGGCCATCTGTCGGGGTTCGACTTCACCGTCGATCCGACCGCGCGCCATGCCGACAAGCGCATGCTGCTGGCCGCCGCCGAACGCCGGCTGGGCGACGAGCTCGACCGGCGCGCGAAGGCGCTGCTCGACGCGCCGGACAGTGCGTTCAGCCTCGTGGTCGAGGACAATGGCGGCCTCGCGGTAAGGTGGGAATCTTACATCCTCGCGCGCCTTGCCCCCGGGCGATCCTTGCTCGAGCCCGCGGTTCGGACGGTGCGCGCGCTCGACCGGCTGTCGGCTCCGCGCCGCGCCCAGCTTCGCGCCCGGCTCGAGGCATGGATCGACAGCGACCGCGATCGCCATGTCGGGGCATTGAAGCAACTCGCCCGTGCCGCGTCCGACGCCAAGGTCACCCCGGGGGTGCGCGCGCTGGCCGCGATGCTCGCCGACGCCGGTGGGATATTGCCCCGCCGCGCGATCGCCCAGCAGATCGCCGCGCTCGACAAGGCCGACCGCCAGTCGCTTCATCGCCACCGGCTCCGGCTCGGCGCGCTCGATTTGTTCGTTCCAGCCTTGCTCAAGCCCGGCGCCCAGCGCTGGCGGGCGGCATTACTTGCGATCCGCAGCGGCCAGCCGATGCCGCGGCTGCCCGATCCCGGCGCGGCGAGCCTTGACGGGAGTGCCGATCCGCGCGGCGCGATCGTCGCCTACCGCCGCTTTGGCACAACCTGGCTGCGGGTCGACCTTGCCGACCGGATTGCCGCGCATGCCTATGCCGCGCGCCAGTCAGGCGCCGCCGACCCGCTCGACCGCGACCTGGTCACCAGCCTCGGGCTCGACCCGTCGGCGGTGACCAGATTGATGGCCGAGATCGGCTTCATCCCGGCCGGCGACGCGTGGAAATGGCGCGGCACCCGCCCCGATCGCCGCCAACGCCCGGTCGAGAGCCCGCGCCCCGGAAATGCCTTCGCCGCGCTGGCCGGGCTCAAGCAACGCTGAGCGAGGAGATTGACTGGCCAATGATTGACTGGACCGCGACCACGACCTAGCCACGGACCCGAACCGAAGGAGCCACTCCGACCATGACCTATGTCGTCACCGACGCCTGTATTAAATGCAAATATATGGATTGCGTCGAGGTATGCCCGGTCGATTGCTTCTACGAAGGCGACAATATGCTCGTCATCAACCCCAACGAATGCATCGATTGCGGGGTGTGCGAGCCCGAATGCCCGGCCGAGGCGATCCTTCCCGATACCGAGAACGGGCAGGAAAAATGGCTCGAACTCAACACCACTTTCTCGAGCCAGTGGCCCAACATCACCCGCAAGAAAGACAGCCCCGCCGACGCCGACGAGTTCAAGGGCAAGGAAGGCAAATATGACAAATATTTCTCCCCCGATCCCGGCGAAGGTGACTGACCAACGCGATCACCGACGAGCATGAAACGAAGGGCGGCTCCTCCACGGAACCGCCCTTCGGTCATTTCAGCCGATCAGAAAGCGACCTGGAAGTCGGCGCGATAGCCGACCTCGCCGCTGTTGAGCCCATAACCGAGCCCGGCCGAGACGGTCGCCTTCTCCCCGATCGCCGCCGAGATGGCGGTGGCCAGCGCGTTCCTGCCCTGGAAGCCGCCGATCCCCCCTGACAAGGCAAAGGTCGACCCCGCCGGAATATTCGGGCTTTCCATCGCCAGCGCCATGGCGACGCCTTCATTGGCCTTGCTGATGTTGCGGTCTGGCGTGCGCGCCGTCAAAAGTCGCGACGTTGCCGGTGAGGTTGACGGCCGTGCTGTTTGAGCCACTTCCATTCGCGCCGAAACCGACCACTGTTCCGTTGTGACCAGCGCTAGCTTGCCCGCCGACGGCGACATTAAAGCCACCGGTCTCGTATTGCTTGAAAAGCCGATCGAAACTGAGTCAAAGCCGAGTGCATTCGCGGCTCCGCCGGAACTGGAATTACCCGGGGCCGCCCGCGCGCCATTCATCGCCGCGCAACCTCGCCTGCGCCATCAGCGGGCCTTCCCCATCGCGCGCGTCGCCGGTAAACTTGCGGAAACGACCATTTTCTCTACGGAGCGTTGCGTGATCAAAACCAATGTTCTTGCCGCAGTTTTGCTCGGCGCCGGAATGGCCACTTCGACGATTGCCCAGCAGGGCGGCAACGGCGATGTCCCGCGCACTCAATATATCGCGACGATGGACGGCGAATTCCGCAAGATGGATGGCGACAAGAACGGCCAAATTACCCGCGCCGAAGTCGAAACCTTCGAGCGCGGCGCCGCGCTCGGTCAGGCCCGCGCCCGCGCTGCGGCCAAATTCGCCGAGCTCGACACCGACCGCAATGGCCAGATCAGCCCGGTCGAACTCAACAAGTTGATCACTGGCACCCCCGCAGTCGACGGTCGTCCACTGATCGGCAAGCTCGACACCAACAAGGACGGCCAGATCAGCCTGATCGAACATCGCGGCGGCAAATTATCCTATTTCGACCAGATTGACCGCGACAAGGACGGCAACGTTTCGGTAGCTGAAATGAAGACAGCCGGAGTCATTAAATAGCCATCACCAACGTTCGGAGAATCAATGTGTCCATTCGTCTTTCGCTAATTGCGCTGATGGCTTCGGCCACGATCACCCCGGCCAGCGCCCAAACACCTGCCGCGCGCCCTGCGCCAGCCGCCAACGCGCCGCAGCCGATCCCGCGCACCGCCTTCATGCAGCGCATCGATTCGGTGTTCGTCGTCGCCGACGCCAACAAGGATGGCTTCGCTGACCGCGCCGAGCTCGAGGCGGTTCAGGTCAAGGAGCTCAACGGTCGCAAGGCCTATGTCATCAAGCAGCGTGAAGCCGCGTTCCGGTCGCTCGACAAGGACAATAATGGCTCGCTCAGCCTGGCCGAGTTCAACGCCGTCGTCGCCGCCCAGCCGATCAAGACCGATACGGCGTCGGTGCTCGGACGGTTCGACACCAACAAGGATGGCAAGGTCAGCCTGGCCGAGAATCGCGCGCCTGCGCTGACCCAGTTCGATCGCGCCGACACCAACAAGGACGGATCGCTGAGCGTCGCCGAGCAAAAGGCCACGGCAAGCCGTCGTTAAGCACTAACCATCGCTCTGCGGTTGGGCTAATCGACCAAGGCCGGGGGCTCGCGCTCCCGGCCTTGGTCGTGTCCGGCTCAGCGTTCGTGCCCCGCTCGATCCTTCTTGTCGCCCGCGCCGCGGCGGATCGCTACGGCGATGTTTTCGCGTTGCTGCACGGCGGTGCGATCATTCTCGCGCTGGCTCGAACACGACTGCCAGCGTAGCGACCGTGAAACGAATTCGGGTCATCGTTGGAGACGTCCCCTGCGGTGTGCATCCTCAACCTTGGCCGGCCGCCCCCGTCTCGCCCGTTTCGGATCAATCGACAGGAGGTCAGCGACGGGGTAAGGCACAAGTATCCCCGGGGAGCCGCTCCTGCCGATATGTTTCGAAGGCAGGCACAAAATGGCTGAGAGGCAGGCGTTGCGCCCTGCGACCCGTCGAACCTGATCCCGCCCCTTGCGCAAACAAGGGCTCACGGGCGTAGGAAGCGGATGACGGTTGTTCCGCCATTCCTTCCCGATTTGGAGAATGACGATGGGCGACCTAGACC
>JAJAZM010000176.1 GCA_026785645.1 Sphingomonas bacterium
GAGAATTCAGGACTCAAGATCTTCGTCGGCCAGGGCTATTACGACTTTGCGACGCCATTCTTCGCCGCTGAATATGCCTTGTCGCGAAGTGGCATCCCGCAGAACCGGGTCGAGTTTCATTATTATCAGTCGGGCCACATGATGTACGTCCGCGACGCCGACCGGTCGAAGCTGACCGCCGACGTCCGCGCGTTCATTCGACGGCGTTAGAAAGACGCCTTGAGGCCGAGGTGGCCCGAGGTTTCATTGCCCTGCCGCTTGCCCGCGGTCATCGAGATTCCGGCATCGAGATGGACCCCGCCGAGGATCCGCGCGGTGGCCCCGACGGTGCCGCGGCCATAGGCCTTTTTCGACACATTCTCGAAGTCGAAGCTATTGACGATGATCGGTGCCGAGGTCTGCGAGAAACTGACCGAGCGATTGCCGCCAGACAATTCCTTTTCGAGCACTAGCGCGCCGTACGGACGAAGCTGGACCCCGCCACCGGCGAAATCGCCGCGAAGTTCGGCACCGATGCTGCCGCGGAGCGACTTGTAGCGGGTCGATCCGACGTTGAGGGTCAAAGCGGGATCGCCGTCTTCGGTGTAGCTGTCGACCCGGACCCGGGCGTAATCGAGCCCCGCCACGGGACCGATCCGGACCGCTCCAAGGGTCATCAGATAGCCGGCCTTGGCGCCTGCGATCCAGTGATTGCCATCGGGCGAAGCCGACATGTCCTCGATCACGCCACGGCGGTCGATGTCGTGATTGTCCCAGCCATAGCCGACATAGCCCTGCACGAAGCCGCCGCCGATCCCCATCCCGGCGTAGGCGCCGAGCTGGATCGAGTCCGACTTGACGTCGGCCGCGCCGGTTTCGAAATTGCTCTTGGGCTTGCTGTAATTGGCAGCGATCCCGACCACGCCGCTGCCGAAGCCGTAATCGGCCCCGACGGTGACCCCGACGCTGTCGCTGTCAAACGGCTGGTTGCCGCGGCTTCCGTCGATCGTCCGCGAATAAGCATCGCCGACGATATAGGCATGCATCCCTTCGGGCATGTCGCCGTCGCGCGGGGCGGACAGGTCGAGGCGGGTGGTGAGGGTGCGGCCGAACTGTTGGCCGACATTCATCGACGCCTCGCTCGGCGCCTGCAGCGTCAGCGGCGCGGTCAGCTGGGCGGCGACATAGCGCGCGACGATTTTGAACCCGTCCGAGGTCAAATGCAGCGCATCGCCGTAGAACAGATAGCCCGCGCTGTTCACGATACAGGTCGGATTGGGAAAGATCGGGCAGACCAGGCCGCTGGTGATGCCAAATTCGGCCGGATTGGCGGCGATATTGTCGAGCACGATCCCGAGGTCCAGGTAATGGACAATGACGCCGTCCGCCGCATAGCCGGCGAGCGTTCCCCGAAGCGACGAATTGAACGCGCTCGAAAAGGTCGAGCGGATCGCGGCGAGGGTCGGGAAGGGAGCGATTTCGGGAAGCCGTCCGGTGTCGCCAGCAAGGAAGCTGATGGTCGGCGCTCCGGCGGCTACGAGACGGTCGAGCTGGACGGCGGTGCCGACAGCGGCAGCTGATCCCGCAGCGCCAGCGCCAGCCAGCGATCCGCCGACCTGCTGGTAGATGCGCGAATCGTTGCCGCCGATCGAGACCGCCAGCAGGTCGCCGTCATTGAATCCGGCTACGCCGGTCGGGAACACGCCCGACTGGGCACCGACGTTTAGGAACTGGTCGACCTCATATTGCAGGCCCTTGCCGCACAGATTGTTGCCGAACGGCGGGTCGAAGCACAGCGTCCCATTGTTGGTCCCGCCAAACGCCCCGCCGATCGCGAAATTCTCGATCGGCACCTGCAATATCTGGCCCAGCGAATCGATGTAAATGGTCCCGCCCGAGAAGCGACCGGTCGGATAGACCGCGAGCGCACCGGGGTTGTTATAGCCCAGCCCGAAAGCATTATTGTCGTCCGCATAACTGTCACCAAACGCGACGATCCGGTCGACCTGCTGCGCGGCGGCGGGCGCTGCGACAGCGGTCAGTGCGGTGGCGGCGACAAGCGCGGTGGCGACGGCGCGTGAGCGCGAGCGAGTAAACATGGACATCCTCCCCAAACGGGCCATCTGGTCGCGGCCCTGTTGCTGCGGACTATGGCGCATGACGAAGCGATGACAAGCGGCTGGCGCGATGCGGCGGTGCTTCACGGATAAGTGAAGCGCCGCTGCAACAGCTTCCGTTACGGAATGCGCGAAACCGGGGTCAGCGTTTGGCCGACCGAGCTTCGGCGCTTAGGCGGCTCATCAGGATTGCGGCGCGCCCTGCCTGGCGGGCGATGCTGGCGATATCGACCGTCTCGCCCGGCGCATGGTCGCCGCGGCTGGCGGGACCGAGGCCGACCAGCCCGTCGACGTCGGCGGCGACGAAGCTGATATCGCCCGCGCCGCGCTTCAACGGATCGAGCTCGGCCTGCGCCCCCAGCCCGAGATCGGCGTTGACCCGGTTGAGCGCGGCGAGCAACGCGCGATTGCCTGCCGTCGGCGCCATCGGCGGATAGGCATCGGAGTCAAATTCGATCGTCGCTTTGGTCCCGGGCAAATGCGCGGCGACGATCGTCCGCATCTTGGCGCGGGTGCGCTCAAGCTGCTCGGGGGTGAGCGCACGAAGATCGCCGCGCGCGACCGCGGTGGCGGCGATGATGTTGGTCTTGCCGGTCGCGTCGAGCCGGATCCGGTCCTTGTCGAGCGTGGCGGTCTGGCCGCCGCCGACCAGCCCGACATTGTAGGTCAATTTGTCGTCGGTCAGATCGCGCCGGAAGCTGTCGACGATCCGCGCCAGTTCGTAGATCGCGCCATAGCCCGACGCCGCCGAAAAGACGCCGCTCGAATGACCTGGTGTGGCGCTTGCAGTGACCAACCAGCTCGATGAGCCGCGCCGCGCGACAACGCCCATGTCCCTCGGTGCATCTGGGCCCCCGTCGATGCTCAATCCTTCGAAATCGAGCGCGACATCGGCGATCTTGCCGGCGGCGATCAGGTCGCGGCGGGCCACCTCGAGCGGGGTGCCGCTATCTTCTTCATCGCCGGTGAGCACGATGGTGATGTTGGCGGCGCGAAGTGTTCCAGCGGCCTTCATCGCGCGCAGGGCGGCGACGATCACCACCATCCCGCCCTTGTCGTCTCCGGCCCCCGGGCCCTCGCCGTCATTGCCCTTGCGGGTCCATTTCTGGAACGGCGAGTCGAGCTCGAACACCGTATCGAGGTGGCCGATCAGGAGCAGTCGCTTGCCGCCAGCGCGGCCGGCATGGCGGGCGACGATGTGCCCGGCCCGGCCGGTCGCCGTCATGTCGATCCATTGAACCGCAAAGCCCAGCGGCTCCAATTCGGCGCGCATCATCTGGCCGACCTTCTCGACCCCGGGCAGGTTCAATGACCCGCTATTCTGGTTGACCAGCGTCTCGAGCAACGTGACCGTCCGCACTTCCTCGGCCTTGACCGTGGCGATCATCCGCGTTTCGGCGGGTGACAGTTTCGCTGCGGCTGGCGCAGAAATGGCGAGGGACAAAGCGGCGCAGGCCGCGAGGGGGAAGGACTTCATTCCCCGAACCTAGCGCCAAACCCGCACGCTGCAACCACTCAAATATAAAAATCGCTGTCCTACAGGCAACCAATATGGTTATGCGTTGCGACTCGGGAGGATGCTATGCTGGAACAAACCGATGATGCGATCGGGGTCGACCAACTGATCGATGCGCTGATCGAGCGCGAGGGGGGCTATGTGAATCATCCGGCGGACCGGGGCGGGCCGACCTGCTTCGGGATTACCGAGGCGGTGGCTCGGGCGCATGGCTATGGCGGCACGATGCGCGATCTGCCGCGGCGCGAGGCGGTGGCGATCTATCGCCGGCTGTACTGGCTGAGGCCGCGCTTCGACCAAGTCGCGATCCGCACGCCGGAGCTCGCCGCCGAACTGTTCGACACCGGTGCCAACATGGGCCCGGCAGTCGCCGCGACCTTTCTCCAGCGAGCGCTGACCGCGCTCAACCGAAGTGGGCGAGATTATCCCGACCTGGTTCCCGATGGACGGATTGGCGATTTCACCTTGGTCGCGCTCGATGCATTCCTCAAGGTACGGGGAAAGTCGGGTGCGGTGACTGTGCTGCTGCGCGCGCTCGAAGCGCTCCAGGGGGAGCGCTACCTCCGCCTCGCCGAAAGGCGGCCCGCCAATGAGGCATTCC
>JAJAZM010000177.1 GCA_026785645.1 Sphingomonas bacterium
CGCGATTTCGAGCATGCGTCCGAATATCCGGTGTTGATCCTGCTCGCCACGGTCGGCACATCGGTGATGGTCTCGGCGACTAGCCTGATAACGCTCTATGTCGGGCTCGAGCTCTCCAGCCTGTCGGGCTATGTCCTCGCCGCTTACCGCCGCTCGGACGAACGCAGCGCCGAGGCCGGGCTCAAATATTTCGTGTTGGGCGGGCTCGCCTCGGGCATCCTGCTTTACGGCATTTCCTTGCTCTACGGTTTTACCGGCACGACCGGGTTCAACGGCATCGCCGCCGCCTTTGCACGTGACACAACCCCGTCGATCGGCTTGTTGTTCGGGCTGGTATTCACGCTCGCTGGCATGGCGTTCAAGATCAGCGCGGTGCCGTTCCACATGTGGACGCCGGACGTCTACGAAGGCGCGCCGACCCCGGTCACCGCCTTCTTCGCCTCGGCCCCCAAGGTCGCCGCGGTGCTGCTCGCCACCCGCATCTGTCTCGATGCGCTCGCCCCGGCGATCGACGCCTGGCGCCAGATCGTGGTGTTCGCCGCACTCGCCTCGATCGCGCTCGGTGCCATCGCCGCCTATGGTCAGACCAATATCAAGCGCTTGCTGGCTTATTCGTCGATCAACAATGTCGGCTTCGCGCTGATCGGACTCGCCGCGGGCGGACCCAGGGGTGCGTCGGCGGTATTGTTCTACATGGCGGTCTATGTCGTGATGACGCTCGGCGCCTTCCTCTGCGTACTGCGCATGCGCGACGAAGCGGGCGAGCCGGTCGAGAGCCTGTCCAGCCTGGCGGGTCTGTCCCAGTCGCGCCCGGGCCTGGCCGCCGCCATCGCCATCTTCATGTTCAGCCTCGCCGGAATCCCGCCCCTGCTCGGCTTCTGGCCCAAGGTCGTCGTGTTCCAGGCGGCGATCGGGGAAGGGCTGGTGTGGCTCGCGGTGGCTGGTTTCCTCGGCTCGGTGATCGGCGCTTATTATTACATCAAGATCGTCAAGATCATGTACTTCGACGCGCCGGCAGCGCCCTTCGCCAAGGCCAAGGCACCGGTCGAAACCGCGCTGATCTTCCTCGCCGCAGTCGCGGTCAGCCCGCTCGGCTATTTTGCGATCGGCCCGCTCGGCAATGTCGCCGACAAGGCCGCCGCGACCCTGTTTTGAGCCGGATCCAAATCGTCGAGCAGACTGGCTCGACCAACGCCGATCTGATTTCCGATTCGACCGCCGGGGAAGGCGACTGGCAGATCGCGCTTCGTCAGTCGTCGGGCAAAGGGCGGCAGGGGCGATTATGGCAATCGCTCGACGGCAACTTCGCGGGGTCGACCCTGATCCGCCTGCGCGACGGCGACCCGCCTCCCGCCACATTGGCGCTCGCTGCGGGCCTCGCGCTGATCGAAGCCGCCGACACCGCCGCGCCGGGCCGCGCGCTGCAGCTCAAATGGCCCAATGATCTGATGCTCGCCAATGATTTGCAGGAATGGGCCAAGCTCGGTGGCATCCTGCTCGAGCGGAGCGGGGACCGCGTCGTCGCCGGGTTCGGGGTCAATCTCGCCGCCGCCCCGGCGATCGAAGGTCGCGCCACCGCCAGCCTCGACGCCGCAGTCACGCCCCAAGCCTTCGCCCCGTTGCTCGCCGCCAGCTTTGCCCGCCTGTTGGTCGCCTGGCGCAGCGCCGATCCCGCCGTCTTCATCACCGCCTGGCAGCACCGCGCCCACCCGGTCGGCACCCCGATCGATGTCCACAACGCCCCCGGCGATCTGCGCTCCGGCCGGTTCGACGGGCTCGACCCCGACGGCGCGCTTCGCCTCGCGCTCGATGGCGGCGCCGTCGAGCGCATTCATGCCGGTGATGTGACCCTCGCCAATCTCCCTTCGGCACGCTAGGGCGCGCACATGCTGCTCGCCATCGATGCCGGAAACACCAATGTCGTCTTCGCGCTCGTCGATAACGCGGGCGCGATCAAAACCAGGTGGCGAATTGCAACCGATCCTCGCCGCACCGCCGACGAATATGCCGTCTGGCTCCATCAGCTGCTGGCGATGGAAGGTTTTAAATCAGGTGATGTTCGCAGTGTGACCATCGGCACCGTCGTCCCCCGCGCGCTCCATAATCTCACCGTCCTGTCGCAGAAATATTTCCACCTCGATCCGCTCGTCGCGGGCCAGCATGGCTGGCCGATCGCGCTCGACGTTCCCGAGCCCGCGACCGTCGGCGCCGACCGTGCGTTGAACGCGATCGCCGCCCACGCGCGGCACGATGGCGATCTGATCATCGTCGACTTCGGCACCGCCACCACCTTCGACGTGGTCGATTTCTCGGGCGCCTATAAAGGCGGGATCATCGCGCCGGGAATCAACCTCAGCCTCGACGCGCTCGTCGCCGCCGCCGCCAAGCTCCCGCGCATCGCGATCGAGGCGCCGGCCGACACCAGTGTGATTGGCCGAACCACCGAAAGCCAGATGCTGATCGGGGTCTATTGGGGCTATGTCGCGATGATCGAGGGGCTGGTTACCCGCCTCAAGGCCGAGATCGGCCGCCCCGCCAAGGTCATCGCCACGGGTGGCCTCGCCATCTTGTTCGACAAGCATACCGACGTTTTCGACAGCATCGAACCCGACCTTACCATCCAGGGCCTCGCCCTGCTCGCCGCGAAGGCCCCAGCAAAATGACACCCGGTGAAGAACTGCTTTTCCTGGCCCTCGGCGGGTCGGGCGAGATTGGTATGAACGTCAATCTCTACGGTACCCAGGGCAAATGGCTGATGGTCGACCTCGGCCTGACCTTCGCCGACAGCGACTATCCCGGGATCGACCTGATCCTGCCCGAGCTTGAATTCATCGAGCAACGCCGCGACCAATTGGTCGGGATCGTCCTGACCCACGGCCATGAGGATCATATCGGCGCGATCCCCTATCTCGCCGCCGATTTGAAGGTCCCGTTCTACGCCACCCCGTTCACCGCCGGGCTGATTGCCGGCAAGCTCGAGGAAGAAGGGCTGATCGGGAAGGTCAAGCTGCACATCATCCAGCGCGACGGTAGCATCGACCTCGATCCGTTCAAGATCACCTTCAAGGCGCTCGCTCACTCGATCCCCGAGGGCAATGGTCTGGTCATCGAAACCCCGCACGGCAAGATTTTCCACACCGGCGACTGGAAGATCGACGAGACGCCGGTGCTCGGCGAGATGTCGAGCGACAAGGTGATGCACGACATTGGCGACAGCGGTATTCTGGCTTTGGTGTGCGATTCGACCAATGTTTTTCAGGAAATGCCGTCAGGCTCCGAAGCCGGGGTCCACGCCGGGCTTCGTCAGGCGGTCGAGGAAGCCAAAGGCCGGGTCTTGGTGACGACTTTCGCCTCCAACGCCGCGCGGCTCCAGACCCTGGGCCAAGTGGCGATCGAGACGGGGCGCAAATTGTGCGTCGCCGGCCGCTCGCTCGACCGCATCCTGCGGGTCGCCAGGGCCAATGGCTATTTGCTCGATTTCCCCGACACGGTGCGGTTCGACGAGGCGATGCGCTTGCCGCGAAACGAAGTAATGATCCTCGCCACCGGTGGGCAGGGCGAGCCCCGCGCGGCATTGTCGCGGGTCGCTTTCGGAAGTCACGAATTGAAGCTGGTGTCGGGTGATACGGTGATCTTTTCGTCCAAGCAGATCCCGGGCAATGAAATCGCCATCGGGCGGATCATGAATGCGTTGAGCGACCTTGGCGCGATCACCGTCACCGATCGACAACTCCACATCCACGTCTCGGGTCACCCCGGCCGCCCCGAGCTTGCCCAGATGTACAAGTGGATCCGGCCCGAAATCGTCGTCCCGGTCCACGGCGAAGCGCGCCACATGGCCGAGCAGGCGCGGTTCGCTTTGGCCTGCGGCGTGCCCAAGTCGATCTACCAGAAGAATGGCGACATCGTCCGCCTGGCGCCCAAGGGGCCCAAGAAAGTCGGCACCGTCCGCACCGGTCGCCTGGTCCTCGACGGCGACGTCATCCTCACCGCCGACGGCGCGACCATCGGCGAGAGGCGCAAGCTTTCCGTCAATGGAATCATTGCGGTAGCCTTGCCACTCGACGCCAATGGCCGTCTTTCTGGGAAACCGTTGGTGCGTCCGCTCGGAGTGCCGGTCGAGGCCGATCGCAGCGATTTCATCGCCGATGCCACCGACGCCGCAACCCGCGCGTTCGGCGAAGCTGTCGACAGCGACAAGCTGCGCGAAGCGGTCCGCCTCGCGGTGCGCCGCTGCGCCACCGTATGGACTGGCAAGAAGCCGATCGTCGAGGTGATGGCGGTGAGCGCAGAACGATGAAAATCGGATCGATCATTGCCATCTATTTCCTGTTCTTCGCCTTCAGTGCCTTTGCGCTGCTGCCGTTCGGAGTTCGCACGAGCGAGGAAATGGGCGAGGCCAAGGTGCCCGGGCAAGCCGACAGCGCGCCGCATCGCTTCGACCTCAAGCGCCATTTGATCCGCTCGGCTTTGGTCGGGCTTGGCCTGTTCGCGCTTTATTATGCCAACTGGATGTTTGGCTGGGTCACCACCGACGATCTCGATTTCTACAATTAAAAGCTGACCCTCAGCGACGGCCGCCCGCGACCTGCGCCAGCGCGGCGTAGAGCTTGCCCATGTCGGATCCCATCAGTGTCACCGCCATGGCCCCGCCATCGCGCTCGGCGGTGACCCGGCGGAGCATTGCTTCGAAATCGTGGACGTAGCGATTGACCGACTGCTGGAACTCGAGGTCGGTCTCGTAATGCGCGTCGATCGCGCGCGCCTCGGCATTGCCCATCAGCCGCGCCGCCTTGCGCGTGAATACGCCGCGGTCGCCCTTGAGATAGGCGCTCCATGCCTTGTCGTCGGTTTCGTCGGACAAGATCTTGCCGACGTCGATCGACGCCGAATGCATCGAATCGATCAGCAAGGACACACGCCGCGCGAAGCTCTCGCTGTCACGCTCGCGCTGGCTGTCGTTGGTGTCGATGAAATGCTGCTCGAGCGCGCTTGCGCTCTGGCCGATCGAGATCATCTGCTGGGTCAGCCGCTCGGATGCACCGCGCGCCGATTCGACCGCCCGTGCGGTCACCCCTTCGACTTCGGCCAATTGCGCGATCAACGTGTCACGAATGACGGTCTCCAGCGCGACATGGGCGGCGTCGGACAATTGGCCAGCGCTCGCCGGGATCACCGCCGAAATCGCCTCACGTGCGCGCTCTGCCGCGTGGGCTGCTGCCTCGCGCACCTGAAGCAACGCCGCGACCAGCGCCGGGCCGGTCTCGGCCGACAAATGGCTCGCTTCGGCTCCGGCCGCGGCAATTGCGGTCGACAATTCGCCAAGTCGCCGCTCGGCCCCGCCGACCCCGGTATCGACCGCCGCAAGCAACGCCGCCAGCCGATCGTGCTGGGCCTCGATCGCCCCGGCGCCATTCTCCAACCGCATGCCCGCCTCGACCGCTGCATCGCGCGCCGATTCGATATGGGGCCGTGCTGCAACGCTCGTGTCGAGCAAGCGCTGCGCGCCGCCTTCGGCATCGCCCAATGCAGTCGACAATTGCCCCTGGATGTCGCTGGTCAGTCCGTCGAGCGACTGGCGAAGCCCGGCCATCCGCTCGGCCAATGTTTCCATCGCGCCTTCATGCTGCCCCGACTGGCCGGCAATCGCGTCCAATTCGCCGCGAACGCGAGTGAGCGAGTTGCTGATCGACTCAGCGCGACTGTCGCCGTCGAGCGCGAGGGCCGCAAACCGTTCTTCAAGGGCGGCCAGCCCGCCACCGATTCCGGCGATCATCCGTTGCGAGGCCGAATCCTGCTCCATCACTCGCTCGGCCAGCCCCTCAAGCGAGCCCTGCGCCGACGCCAATCGCGATCCCATCGCCTCAGCGGCGTCGATTCCGGTTCGCCCGATCCCGGCCTTCGCCTGGTCGATCAGCGCGGTGACCGCTTGCGACTGAAGGTCGATCCCGCCGCGAATTTCCTCAAGTGCTTGCGCCGACCGCATGAGCAAGGCGTCGATCGTCGCGGTCGAGCCTGAGGTTGCTTGCTCGACCCGGGCGAGCGCAACGCCGCTTCGAGCATCGACGTCGTCCAGTTGCGCAAGCAGCCGCTGGGTTGCCTCGGCGATCACCGAATCGGCCTCGCGGGTCCGCTGCGACAACGCCCCGACCTGGGTTTCGAACGCGACCGCCCGCCCGATGGCTTCCGTTCCGGCGTCGCGCAAAATTGCGGCCATGGACCGTGCGCTGGCTTCGGCGCGAGGCAGGTCGTCGAGCAACACGCCCATATCGACCATGGCTGATCCCGCCGCGCGGTCGAGCGCCTCACCCTGTGCTGCAATCCGCCGCGCGCTGCCCTCAAGCTCGCTGCTTGCGGTGCCGAGCCGCGCGGCAGCCTCGTCGCCGAGCCCCATCAACTGATCGCTGATCGTGCGCAGCGCGCCATGATTGTCGTCGATCCGCTGGCGAAGCACCCCGAGCAGGCCCTCGAGCGATTGTGCTTCGTGGCGCATCGCGATGACCGAGCGGGTGAATGCCTCGGCTTCCTTGCGCCGGGTGCGGCCGAACATCAGCCACACCAGCCCGAGCAAGGCCAGCGGCCCGGCGGCGATGGCGACCCATGATGCCAGCTCCGGCGATGTCAGCGGTCGCGACGCAAGCGCCTGTCCCGCCGACCATGCGCTGAACGCCAACCATGCCGCAGCGAGCAGTCCGAGCGCCCAGCCGAGCACCGCACGACCGCCAGCGGTTACCGGCTGCGGCTCTTCGGCCACATAATTCCACGACTGGTTATTGAAATCCAACATCCCCATTCCCGCGTCATTCGGTTGCGAAATGGCGTCCTCGAAGGGGGTGGGAAGCGGTTCGGCGCGGTTAGGGGCTGTGGTCATGCCAATCAATTTACCATAATCTGCGGGGGGCGGAAGCGAATTACGCTGCGCGCTGGAAAGTTGGTCGTGCTGTGGCCTAGAAGGAGCGGGAATCAACCGGGGAAAGTGGGGGATAAATGGCGCTCGGGGCGCTGATCAGTGCCTATCAGGAAGATCAGCAGGGCGTGCTCCGCGCCCTGTTCCCGCTCGCCGGGCGCACCTTGCTCGAATATCAGGCACGCTGCGCCGCAGCTACCGGGGCGGCGCCGATCATCGTGCTGGTTGAACGAGTCCCCGCCGCGCTCAACGAAGCGTTCGAGCGGCTCCGCGCCGAAGGACTGACGGTGGTCCCGGTGAGCGATGGCAATGAAGCCGCCAGCCGGTTTGAAGCGGGCACGCTGATCCTCCAGATCGCCGACGGCCTCGCCCCCGATTTCGCTTTGTGCGCGCGCCTCGCCGAATTTGCCGAGCCTGCGGTGGCATTGATTCCCGATGACGAAGCGCACCAGGCCTTTGAACGGGTCGATGCCACCAGCCGCTGGGCAGGCTTGGCGCTGGTCGACAGCCAGACCTTGTCCTCGACCGCAGCGATGCTTGGCGACTGGGATTTGCAGTCGACTCTGCTTCGCCGCGTGGTTCAGGCGGGCGCGCGGCGGGTCGCGGCGGGGGACGTCGGCAACAGCATCTTGCTTGCGCAAAGTCCCGACGATCTCGCCGGGTTCGAGCGTCGGCTGCTGGTCGGGTCGCGCGTTGCGCGCAACGACTGGGCCAGCCGCTACGCGCTTCCGCTGGTCGAGGAGTTTGCCACCGAATGGCTGATGGAAAGCCGGATTCGCCCCGCCTGGCTGGTCGCCGGCGCGCTCGGGCTGACACTGGCCGCGGTGTTCGGCTTCACGCGCGGCTGGCTGTGGCCGTCGGTCGCACTGCTGGTCCTGTCGACCCCGTTCGACCTGGTTGCCGAGCGGCTCGCTGCATTGCGAATGCGCCCGCTCGCGCCATCTTTATGGACCCGCCGCTTGCTGTGGCCCGCCGCCGGGCTGGCGTTGCTCGCCTTGGGCTGGTGGAGCAATAATCATGGCGCTGGCTGGGGCGCGCTGGTCACCGCGCTCACCGCCGGTGCCTTCGCCCAGGCCGCGCAGACCGAGCAAGCCGGGATCGAGTTTCCACCCGCGCCATGGCTGTTCTCTCGCCGAAACGCGATTTTCACTGCCATTCCGTTTGCCATCGGCGGGTGGTGGAACGCGCTATTGCTGGCCCTGCTGGTCTATGCCGCCACCTCCTTCTTCATCGCCCAGCATTTTCGTCACCGCCTCCTTCGCGATTGACGACGCATTAACCTCGATCGTCTAACAGATGATCGATGGTGCCCGAGGAATGGCCGATAGCTGTTGAATCAGCCGACCGGACGGTCGACTCCGCGCATGCGCGGGGGCCCAGCCGCTTGACCACCGTCCGTCGCGATTTCTTCCTCGATCCCACCGAGCGATTGTCCGAGCAGGAGCGCGCGCTGATGACCGCGATGCTCCACGATCTGGTGGCCGCGCTGGCTACCGCGATCCGCGCCGCGGTCGGTGGCAAAACCGCCGATCCCGAGCCCGCCAGAATCGTCGCGACACTGGGCCGCGCCGGGCTGCTTGACCGGCCCAACTTCATCCGTCTGATGCTTCGCCGCGCCGATGAGCAACGCATCTTGTCGGCCTTCGCCGGGCACGCTGGCCCGCGCCGCCTGCCATTGCTGCCCAAACTGGTCAGCGACAGCGATCCCGCCGTTGCCGCTGCCGCCATGGCGCTGGTTGTCGCGCGCGGTCGCCGCCGCGATGGTTTCGGCCAGCCACGGGTCGATTTGAGCGATCTCGATCGCCGCGATGCCCGAGCGATGGCCCACGCCGTTGCGGTCGCGCTCAGTCCCGGGGCCGAGGCCGACAGTCGCTTTGCCACCGCCGCCGCCAAAGTGGTCGACGCCATCAACCCTGACGAAGCACTTGATCGAGCGGTCGAGACCTTGGTCGAAGCACTAGACCGCCTGAACCGCGCCGACGAAGCGCTGGTCGAAGCCGCGTCGGGTGAAGGCGAAGTCGCACTGGTCGCCATGCTCACCGCCCGCCGCGCCGGAATCAGCCAGCCCGCAGTGTGGGACCATCTGGTCAATGCCGGGGAGGGCGGGCTTGCCCTGGTCGCACGAATGGCGGGCTTCGGCCGCCGCGCCGCTGCCAGGCTGATCGCCGACCTCGGATCGACCAATGGCAGCTGGTCGATCGAGGAAGAGATCGCCCGCTATGACGAGCTTGGCGCAGAGGAAGTCGCCGCCGCCCTGAAACATTGGCAATTGCCGCCCGATTATCGCGCGGCGCGCACTGCGATCGGGGGTCGTCATGGCTAGCGCGGCAGGCAATGAAAGTGTCACCGGGCGGATCGACTCTTCCGGGCGCCTGATCGAGGCCGATGCGATGCTGTCCGACCTGCAGCTCGAAGCGGGCTCGTCGGTCGGTGATCGGTTAGCGCTGCCGCAACTCGCCGCTGTCGCCCGCCTCGCGCGCAAGCTCGGGGTCGGCATCGCCCGTCCGGCGGTCGTCGCCGCCCGCGATCATGACCTCGAACTGTGGGTCCGCGCCGAGCCCGAGGGCGACGATGTCGTCATCACCATCGAAAGCTGGCGTCGCCGCCCGCCGCAAGGCCCGCGGCTCGAAATTGCGGCGCGGAGCGAGGACGTCTTGCCCTCGCCCAAAGGCGAATGGGCGACCGATGCCGAACTTCGAATCACCATATTGTCTCCCGATCTTGCCAATATTCTCGGCGCAAGTGTCGGCGAAGCAATCGGCCAGCCGCTGACCAAATGGCTCAGGTTGGTCGAGGGCGACGATGGCGCGATGCCGTTGTTGACCGCCGTCGCCGCGCGCAGCGGCTTTTCCGGGCAGCTCGCCAGTGGGCGCAACGGTCCCGGCCAACGCCTCGTGCTAAGTGGCAGTCCGGTCGCCGGCGCCGACGGCCTGTTCGATGGATTTCGCGGTCGCGCTGCGGCGGAGAATGTCGCGCGGCCCGAAGCCGCCAATGAAGCGGGCAATGCCGGGATGAGCATCGACCCCGCACTCGACCATGCGCTTCGCTCGCCGCTGGCCCGCATCATCGAGGCGGCCGATGGCATTGCCGACCGAGCCGATGGCCCGCTGCGCAGCGACTATGCGACCTACGCCGGGGACATTTCCGCCGCCGCGAGGCATTTGCTCTCGGTCATCCGGGCGATGGTCGACCAGCCGCCCGAAGGGGATGTGGCGGTCGACCTGTCCCCGCTCGTCGACGAAGCGATTGGGATGGTCCAGTCGAAGGCCGAGCCACGCTCGGTCGAGATCCACCGTCAAGGTCTGGTGTCTCTCCCCGCTGCGGGCGAGCCGCGCGCGATCGTCCAGATCTTGGTCAATTTGCTCGGTAATGCCGTCCGCCATTCACCCGACGGCAGCCGAGTGACGGTGATCCTCGATAGCAGTGGCGACTATGCCTCGGTCACCGTCGCCGACCAGGGCAGCGGGATCGATGCTGCCGACCAGGAACGGATTTTCGGCAAGTTCGAACGGATCGGCGAAGGCGGCGGCGATGCCGGGCTCGGCCTCGCCATCGCCCGGCGGCTGGCCAATTCGATGGCCGGGGACGTTACCTTGGTCAGCATGCCCGGCGATGGCGCGCGATTCACGCTGAGCCTGCCTTCAGCCTAGCGCTTGCCGACCGGCGTGTAATCGCGCTGGGTTGCACCGACATAGAGCTGGCGCGGACGCCCGATCTTCTGCTCGGGGTCGCTGATCATCTCGTTCCACTGCGCTACCCAGCCGACGGTTCGCGCGAGCGCGAACAAAGCAGTAAACATCTCTGTCGGGAAGCCGATCGCGTTGAGAATCACCCCCGAATAGAAATCGACGTTGGGGTAGAGTTTCTTGTCGATGAAATAAGCGTCGTTAAGCGCGATATGCTCGAGCTCCTTCGCCACATCGAGCACCGGGTCGGTCTTGCCCAATTCCTTGAGCACCGCATCGGCAGTGGCCTTCATCACCTTCGCGCGCGGATCGAAATTCTTGTAGACGCGGTGGCCGAAACCCATCAGCCGGAACGGATCGTCCTTGTCCTTGGCGCGGGCGATGTACGCGGGGATATTTTTCACATCCCCGATCTCGCGCAGCATGTTGAGCGCCGCTTCATTGGCGCCGCCATGCGCCGGGCCCCACAGGCAGGCGATCCCTGCGGCGATGCAGGCGAACGGATTGGCGCCCGACGATCCGGCGAGGCGGACGGTCGAGGTGGATGCATTCTGCTCATGGTCGGCGTGGAGGATGAAGATCTTGTCGAGCGCATTCTCGATCACTGGATTGACCACATAAGGCTCGGCCGGGACGCCGAAGGTCATCTTCAGGAAGTTGCCGGTGTAGCTGAGGTCGTTCTGGGGGAACAGGAACGGCTGCCCGATCGAATATTTATAGGCCATCGCCGCCAGCGTCGGCATCTTGGCGATCAGCCGGTGGGAGGCGATCAGCCGCTGGTTGGGATCGGTAATGTCGGTCGAATCATGGTAGAAGGAGGAGAGCGCCCCGACCACGCCGCACATGATTGCCATCGGATGCGCATCGCGCCGAAACCCGCGATAGAAAGTCGCCAGTTGCTCGTGGACCATCGTATGGCGGCTGATCGTGTAGGTGAATTCGTCGAGCTCTTTCTTCTTCGGCAAATCGCCGTGAAGCAGCAGGAATGCGACCTCCATGAAGCTCGACTGCTCGGCGAGCTGGTCGATCGGGTAACCGCGGTGGAGCAGGATGCCCTGGTCGCCGTCAATGTAGGTGATCGCGCTCTGGCATGCCGCGGTCGAGGTGAAGCCGGGGTCGTAGGTGAATTCGCCGGTCTGGCCATAGAGATTGCGGATGTCGATGACATCGGGGCCGACCGATCCTGGCAGCAGCGGATACTTAAAGTCACCGCCCGGGGTGGTGAGCTTGACGGTCTGTTCGGTCATGCATTCGGCTCCAGCATCTGGTCGGCGATCCGGGCAAGGCTTTCGTCGCGGCCCAGCAGGACCAAGACATCGAATATCCCCGGCGAGGTCGTTTTGCCCGTGAGCGCCGCACGCAGCGGCTGGGCAAGTTTGCCTAGCTTAAGTGCGTTGCTTTCTGCAACCTCCCGCACTGCAGCATCGGTCGCATCGTGGCTCCACTCGGGCAACGCGGCGAGGGCGCGGTGTGCAAGTGCAAGATGGCCGCGCGCTTCGCCGATCAGCAGCGCAGATGCTTTCTCGTCGACGCTGAGCGGGCGCCGGTCGAACAGGAAGGCCGCGCCTTCGGCCAATTGCCCGAGGTCGTGCGCCCTCGCCTTGAGCTCGGGCATGGCGCGGACCAGGAGCGCGCGACCTGCCGCATCCACCCCGATGCGCGGCGCGATCAGCTCGGCGAGGCGGGCGTCGTCGGCCTCGCGGATATAATGACCGTTGAGATTCTCGAGCTTCTTCAGATCGAACCGCGAGGGCGACTTGCCGACATGATCGAGGTCGAACCATTCGACCGCCTGGTTGAGGCTGATGATCTCGTCATCGCCATGCCCCCAGCCGAGGCGGAGAAGGTAATTGGCCAGCGCTTCGGGCAGGATCCCCATTTCGTCGCGATAGGCATCGACCCCGAGCGCGCCATGGCGCTTGCTCAGCTTGGCACCGTCCGAGCCGTGGATCAGCGGGATGTGGGCGTAGGTCGGCTCGTCCCACTGCATCGCCCGGATGAGGACCAATTGGCGGAAGGCGTTGTTGAGATGGTCGTCGCCGCGGATGATGTGGCTGACAGCCATGTCGTGGGCGTCGACGACCACCGCCAGCATATAGGTCGGGGTTCCGTCGGAGCGCAGCAGGACGAAGTCGTCGAGCTCGACATTGGCCACCGCGACCCGGCCCTGGACCAGATCCTCGATCACCGTCTCGCCTTCGCGCGGGGCCTTGATCCGGACCACGAACGGCAAATCGGCGGGGGCGTCGCTGCGGTCGCGCCATTCGCTGTCGAGGCGGAATGGCTTGCGCGCCGCCTGCGCTGCCTCGCGCCGCGCGGTTAGCTCCTCGGTCGTGAGAAAGCAGCGATAGGCGTGGCCGGCATCGATCAGTGCCGACGCGACCTCGGCATGGCGCGACGATCGCTCGAACTGGAACACCGGCGGCTCGTCACCCTCGATCCCGAGCCATGACAGGCCGTCGAGGATCGCGTCGATCGCCGGCTGGGTCGACCGTGCGCGGTCGGTATCCTCGATGCGCAGCAGATATTTTCCCCCATGGTGCCGCGCGAACAGCCAGTTGAACAACGCCGTGCGCGCTCCGCCGATGTGGAGATAACCGGTCGGCGAGGGGGCGAAGCGGGTGACCACGCCAGTCAATTTGCTGCTTGCGCTCAAGTGAGCTTTCCTCTTGTCTGGCGGGGCCGATGAACTGGACGAGCGCCCCTACCATAGAGGACGCGTCGCTGGAACCGGCGCATCGGCTGTTTTTGCCTGCTGTCCTGACCCGCATCGAAGCCTTTCTCGAGGCCGAGCGGAGCCAGCTTCCTTGCTGGTTTGTCGCGTCGTTCGGGATGGGGATTGCGGCGTGGTTCACACTGGGAGCATCATATGCCTGGGGTGGTGTCATCTGCCTCGGCGCGGGGGTGGCGGCGCTTGGATTGGGGTGGCCGGGGCGGCGGACCGGGCGGGCGCTGGCGGGGTTCGGGATTGCGCTGGCATTGGGCTGCGCGACCATCTGGATCCGCGCGATATGGGTCGCATCGCCTGTCCTGAACCGCCCGCAAATGACTGAAATCGCTGGAAAGGTTCAGCGGGTCGAGACATTGGTGGCGAAGGGCGACTTGCGGCTGACGATCGCAACGACGACCCCCGGCCTGCCGCCGCGAGTGCGTGTCTCCACCCCGCAGGATGAAGCGCCCACTGGCCTTGCCGCAGGCTCGATCATCCGCCTCAAGGCGCGGCTCGCGCCCCCGCCGCCGATGGCGCTTCCCGGCACCCACGACTTCGCGCGCGATGCCTGGTTTCGCGGGATCGGCGGGGTCGGGCGGACGATTGGCGTGGTGACGGTGGTCGATGCGAAAGCGCCGACCGGGCTCGACGCGATGCGCAAGGGGCTCGACCAGCATATCCGCAGCGCCTTGCCCGGCTCGAGCGGATCGATCGCCACCGCGCTCGCCACCGGCGACCAGAATGCAGTGTCGAAGGAGGATGCCGAGGCGATGCGGCGCTCGGGGCTGACTCATTTGCTGTCGGTCAGCGGGCTGCATATTGCGGCGGTGGTCGGGGCGGCGATGCTGCTGACGCTGCGCTTGCTCGCGCTGAGTTCGACGCTGGCCAACCGGGTCAACCTCGTGCTGGTCGGGGCGGCGGTCGGGGCGCTCGCGGGGGTGGCGTATACCGTGCTGACCGGGATGCAGGTGCCGACGGTGCGAAGTTGCATCGCGGCACTATTGGTGCTGGCCGGAATAGCGCTCGGGCGCGACGCGCTGAGCCTCAGGCTGGTCGCGGTCGGGGCGCTGCTGGTGCTGCTGGTCAAACCCGAATCATTGGCCGGGGCGAGCTTCCAGCTGAGCTTTGCAGCGGTGACCGCGATCATCACCCTGCACAGCCTGCCCGTGGTGCGCCGGATGCTCGGCCCGCGCGACGACGGGATCGGCGGGCGGTTGCTGCGCGGGATCGCCTCGCTGATCGCCACCGGGCTGGCGGTCGAGATCGCGCTGATCCCGCTCGCGCTCTACCATTTCCACAAGGCCGGGCTGTACGGGGTCGGGGCCAACCTTCTCGCCATCCCCTGGACGACGTTCGTGATCATGCCGATCGAGGCCGGCGCTTTGCTGCTCGACACGGTCGGGCTCGGCGCACCTTTGTGGGCGGCGGCGGGGTGGGCGATCGACCGCTTGCTGGGGCTCGCCCATTGGGTCAGCGGCCTGGAAGGAGCGGTCGCCAGCCTGCCGACCATGTCACGCTGGAGCTTCGCCGCGATGATATTCGGCGGGCTGTGGTTCTGCCTGTGGAACAGCCGCGCGCGGATGTTCGGGATCGTGCCGCTGGCGATCGGTGCAATGGGTGCGGGACTGACCCCGACCCCCGACATTCTGGTCACCGGCGACGGCCGCCACCTGGCGATTACCTCGCCCGACGGCGCGCCGGTCATCCTGCGCGACCGAAGCGGCGATTTCATGCGCAGCCTGATGAGCGAGGCGTCGGGCTTTGACGGCGATCCGGGGCTGCTCGCCGAGCAGCAATTCGCCAATTGCCGCCGCGACAGCTGCTTCGCCTCGATCGACCGCGACGGCGACCGCTGGGTGCTGCTCGCCACCCGATCGAGGGACAGCATGAAGTGGAGCGAGCTGGTCGCGGCGTGCCGCGCGGCGGATATCGTGGTGTCCGAACGCTGGCTGCCCCGGGGCTGCACGCCGCGCTGGCTCAAGCTCGACCGCAAATCATTGGGGGAGAGCGGCGGGGTCGCGATTTTCCTTGGCGACCGACCGCGCGTGGAAAGCGTGGCGGAGCGGATCGGGCATCATCCGTGGCGCGCGGTGCCCCCAGTCTATCGTCCGCGACCGAAATTCAGTCCGCAGAATCGACCTTCTGCCACACCCCAAGCTCGCTTCCCGAGGGATCGATGAAGTGGAACCGCCGCCCGCCGGGGAAGGCGAAGATCGGCCGCGCGATCAGCCCGCCCGCGGCAACCACGGCTTCGAACGCTTGCGTCAGATCATCGACCCGAACGATCGGCAACGGCGCTGACAGCGCATCATCGGGCTGGCCGTTCAACCCGACATCGACGCTTCCCCCCTCGGTCGCGGCATAATCGGGGCTGTAATCGGCAAACGTCCAGCCGAACGCCTTGGCGTAGAAAGCGCGGGTCAATTCGTGCGCGGTAACGCTTGGCAGTTCGACATAATCGATGCGGGGCATGTCAGTCATTTCCTTTGGTCGTCTTGGACGACGGAACGGCTGGGGGTGGCGAGTCCGATCTTATTCCGCTTGTCCCGAGCGTAGTCGAGGGACGTTCGACAGGGACGTATGGTTGGGAGACGTTGGGGTTTGGGAACTCCGATGAGGTCCCTCGACTACGCACGGGGCGCACCGGGTTGGGGTGGGGCGGGTGGTGGTGCGGCAAGTTCGCTACTTGCTCCGTTTGTCCCG
>JAJAZM010000178.1 GCA_026785645.1 Sphingomonas bacterium
CACCTGCCCGATCCTGCGCAAACCCTTCACGAGCGAAGCCCTGCGCGACGCAATGGCGGCAGCGCTTGGCACCGCTTCGTCAGCCTAGCGCCACTGTGCGCCTTGCGATCCTGATCGCCCGGTCGCAGCCGACGGCGATTCCGGCAAACCACATTGTAGGCCGCTCTTAAATCGGAACTCGCGCGCCTCGGCTTAAGAAACGACTATAAAGCGTTTCTCTTCCGCCAATAACGGTAAGACGTGGAATACCGGGATCGTCTGAGGACCTCATTAAATGCATTCGAAGCGTTAACGATCACGGTTCTTGCGTCTTTGAACGAGCCACGTTCCCCCGATCGCGCCAATCACTGCAATCCCAGCCAGCAGTGGCCACGGTAAGTTGCGATCTAGGGGCTTTGTCTGGTTGACACTTTCGTTGTTCGCTGTCGCACGGGTGTGGAGCATGGGTGATGACGGCGGCACCGAAGCTGTGGCTTCACGCGTTAACTCCGGCGCATTGCTAGTCGCAGGTGCCGACGCCTTGGTTTCGGCCTCGGCCTGCGGCAGTGCTCCCGCCCCTACCTTGCTTCCCCCCGCCGCACGAGCATCTGCAATTTCGGCTTTCAATGAAGCATAATCGAGCGCGCCGTTCGATAATCGATCGCCAACGATGAACGCCGGTGTGCCCATGATTCCGGTAATCACGGCGAGTTCGACGTTGCGTCCGATCTGCAGATCGATCTCCTCGCCCCGCGACTTAAGGTCGCGTTGCAACAGCGCCCAGTCGATCTTGGCGCTGTCAGCGGCGGTACGGATCGCGCCTTCGGTCAGCCGGCCCTTCTGCATCATTAGTGCGTGATGAAACGCCTCGTGCCGCCCCTGGAAGCTCGCCGCGATCGCCGCTCGGGCCGCGACCGTTGACAGGTCGGATATGATGGGCGTGTCACGATAGATCACCCGGACGCGCTTGTCCTCGCCCAAAACTCGCGCCACATCGGGCGTGTAGCGGCGGCACGAAGGGCATTGGTAATCCATGAAATAGACGATGGTGAGGTCATAGCCGACCGGCGTGCGCACCGGGGCGATCCCCACGCGGAAGAAATCTTCCTTCTCGATATTCGGTCCCACCGCCATCTCATCTTCCCGCACCTGCGCGCCGATCGGCGGGGCGCAAACCAGGATGATTGCCAGAGCGATTGCGCGGAGAAACGGATAAGGCATCATTGTCTCTCCTTTACGAGCGACCGCCTCGTCCGTTCCCGTGCCTCTAACAAGTTTCTGCAACTTAGATAATCTTGCGTCCTCGCTCTATTCTGCTAAAGGCCGCCGCTTCCACGCAGCATTGCTGAGGGAAACCATTGCGGGAGGCAGCTTGCTGTCGTCTGGACCGCTAAACTTGCGAATTTGGGCGATGTTTCGCCTCCAGATTCAAATGAGAGTGAGAAAAATGGCTAAAAAGATTACCGGTTACATCAAGCTGCAGGTGCCCGCCGGCGCTGCCAATCCGTCGCCCCCGATCGGGCCGGCGCTTGGTCAGCGCGGCGTCAACATCATGGAATTCTGCAAGGCGTTCAACGCCGCCACGCAGGAGATGGAAAAGGGCATGCCGATCCCGACGGTGATCACCGTCTTCGCCGATCGCAGCTTCTCGTTCGCGACCAAGACCCCGCCGGCCAGCTTCCTGCTGAAGAAGGCCGCCAAGCTCAAGGCCGGTTCGGCCGAGCCGGGCAAGATCTCCGCCGGCACCATCAAGCGCTCGCAATGCGCCGAGATCGCCGAAGCGAAGATGAAGGACCTCAATGCCAATGACATTGCGGCCGCAACCAAGATCATCGAAGGCTCCGCTCGCGCGATGGGCCTCCAGGTAGTGGAGGGTTAAGACCATGGCCAAGGAAACCAAGAAGCTCAAAGCCCTCACCGGCAAGGTCGATTCGAACAAGAATTACGGCATCGAGGAAGCGATCACTTTGGTCCGCAGCCTCGCCACCGCCAAGTTCGACGAGACGATCGAAGTCGCATTGAACCTCGGTGTCGATCCGCGTCACGCCGACCAGATGGTGCGCGGCGTCGTCAACCTGCCCAAGGGCACCGGCAAGGACGTCCGCGTTGCGGTGTTCGCGCGCGGCGACAAGGCCGAGGAAGCGACCAAGGCCGGCGCCGAAGTGGTTGGCGCGGAAGATCTGATGGAAGCCATCCAGGGCGGCCGTTCGGACTTCGACCGGGTCATCGCCACCCCCGACATGATGGGTGTCGTCGGCCGTCTCGGCAAGGTGCTCGGTCCCAAGGGGATGATGCCCAACCCGAAGCTCGGTACGGTCACCCCCAACGTCGGCGAAGCGGTTCGTCTGGCCAAGGCCGGCCAGGTCGAGTTCCGCGTCGAGAAGGCGGGGATCATCCACGCCGGAATCGGCAAGGCAAGCTTCCCCGAAGCCGACCTCAAGGCCAATTTCGACGCTTTCGTCGATGCCATCGTCAAGGCCAAGCCGTCGGGCGCGAAGGGCAAATATCTGCAGAAGATCGCGCTTAGCTCGAGCATGGGTCCGGGCGTCCGCCTCGACACCGCCGAAGTTACCGGCGGGTAAGAAAAGGGGAGCCGGGTGCCATCGCCCGGCTCCTTTTTCATTGCCGCAACCGCCGCGCTTGTCCTAGATTTGCGTGACGGGAGGCAGCATGAACGGAAAATCGATCCTTAGCTGGCAGCAATATGAGGCTGCGCTCGATCCGCTGACCAAGGAATTGAGCGACGCCGCGCGCTGGATCCAGGAGACCGGCCAGCGCGTCGTGATCCTGTTCGAAGGCCGCGACACAGCCGGCAAGGGCGGCTCGATCGACATGTTCGCGCGCACGCTCAACCCGCGCCAGTGCAAGGTTGTCGCTCTGTCCGCCCCGTCGAAGCGCGAGCAGGGTCAATGGTATTTCCAGCGCTATACCGAGCATTTCCCGTCGAAGGGCGAGATCACCTTGTTTGATCGCAGCTGGTATAATCGTGCCGGGGTCGAGCGGGTGATGGGCTATTGCACCGACGATCAGGCCGAAGCCTTTTTGCGCACCACCCCGGAATTCGAGCGACACCTGGTCGAGGACGGGATGCTGCTGTTCAAATATTGGTTGTGCGTCGACCAGGACAAGCAGGAACAGCGCTTCGCCAATCGCATCGACAATCCGCGGCGGCGGTGGAAATTATCGCCGATCGATGTCGAATCGCGCACCCGCTACGACGCCTATACCAACGCCCGCGAGGCGATGCTTGCCGCGACCCATACCGAATGGGCGCCGTGGACATTGGTCGATTTCAACGACCAGTCGGTCGGCCGGCTGACCCTGCTTCGCGACCTGCTAGATCGATTGCCCGATACCGAGCTTCCGCCGCCCGACATCGACTGGCCCGATCTCACCCACGAACCTCGGCGGGAGAAATATGGCGTGCTCGATCCGATCGGCAATTATCCGGTGACCGGCGGCTGATCACGCCCCTTGCGCCAGCGCAAGATTCCCCTAGCCTTCGCTCCACGGAAAATCGCAAGGGGGCCGGCCATGCCAGCGAGCAAGCTGATTACGCAGCTGATCATTTACTATCTCGTCATTGTCGGCGGGATGTGGGCGGTTCTCACCATCAACCCCGAGCTTCGCGGTTACTTGCCGGTCGGCGGGGCCGAGGCACTGATCAAGGGCGCTGGCAAATCGAGCACCTTGGAAGCGGCGGCAACCGCGGCCAGTGTCCAGACGCTTGGCGCAAGCCTCGGCTGGATGGGGGTTGCGATCCTCGGCGCGTTGGTCACCGCGCTGCCGGTCAGCTGGGTCTATATGGCGACCCGCACCTCGGAGGAATATGACCAGTCGCTGATCAGCTCGATCCTCATCCTGCCGGTGGTGGTGACCTCGATCGTGATCGTCGTCCAAGGCAGCCTGGCGCTGGCCTTCGCGTTGGGCGGGATTGCCGGTGCAGTACGCTTCAAGAACAGCCTCAAAAGCTCGGGTGACGCGCTCTACATCTTGCTCTCGGTCGGGATCGGCCTCGCTTCGGGGATCGGCGCGGTCGAGCTGGCATTTGTGATGAGCTTCGCCTTCAACCTCTGCTTCGTCATCCTGTGGATCACCGAATATGGCGAGCGCGAAGGCATGAAGCGCTACATGACCGACTTCGATCCGTTGAAGGGCCCGGCCAGCGCGCCGGTCGGCACCGCCCCGGTCGGCGGCCCGCCAACCGTGGCCGAAGCTATTCCCGATTCAAAGCCACCGCCCGCCCTCTAGAGGCAAGTCTTGATCAGCTTCGCTTCGGCGCTCGCGTCAGTGGCGATGTCGGCGAAGAAACCGCCGAGATAGGCGGTCGCTTTCTTGACCGTGCGCGGATCCATCCCCGGCACCGACGCAAAGGTGGCCATCAGCGGCGCCTGCCGCGCTCGGGCGTCAACGATTGCGGCGCGGGCTTCGGCATTGAACCGGCAGAAACCGCGATAGCGGCGCTGGCGGACGCTGGTCACGTTGATTCCGTCTGGCGCGGTCGCATAGGGCGTGTCGACCAGTCCCGAAAAGTCCCAGTCGTAGGGCACCGACACCAGCAGCGTTGACGAACCGCCGCTGTCGCCGATCAGCGGGTTGTTGTGGCAGCAATTGTCCCCCGGCGGTCCGGCCTGCATCGCCCAGTCGAGGTTGCCGATCATATATTCGAACACGCCGACCCGCCCCGAATCCGCTGGACGCAACCGCGCTACCGGGATCCGATCGCCGAGCTTGGCTTCGCGCATCCCGTTGCGCTTGGCGACATCGTCGATATCCTCGAGGAAGAAACCGATCCGCGAGGTAATCGGCCGACCCGCCGCGTCCACATAATCGATCGTCGCCAACCGCGCCCGGAAGCTCATCGGGGTCAGCTGATTATACAATCTGTAGGTGGCATATTCCATCAGCACATATTGCTGGAACGCTTCCGCGGCGCGGCAATGGGTGACCAGTTTGAGCTTGCGCTGCCCGGCGAACAGCGAACTGGCGGGCGGCGGCTGGCTGAACACCACGCGCAGCGGCGGAAACTGGCAGATGTCGCCCTTGCGCCGCGTAATCCCGCGCTGCGCAAGCTGGACGCCAAGCGCCTCGTTGGTCCTGGCGACGGTCAGCGTTCCGGGATAGGTCGCCTGCGATTCCTCGGGCGCTTTGGCGATCGTATCGACCGGCCCGCGGATCGTGATCCGGATGATTTCGTCCGATCCGAACAACGGCCTGGCGGGCTCGGGCGGTGCCGCGCTGGCCGGTCCAGCGAGCGCCAGCGCCGCAAATGCCAGGTAAATCAAACGATTCATTTGACGCTCCTCTTCGCTGAATGGGGAATGAGGCGGTCGCCGATGATCTCGAGCCAGCCAAGCTTGCCGCCATAATAACGCGAGATTCCGGTATCGATCTGGACCAATTTGCCGCCGCGCTGGATAGCGATGCCCTTGATCTCGGGGGTATGGCCAATGACCAGCCGTCTCACCCCCTGCCCGCGCAGTGCTCCGTCGAGTTCGGAATCGATCGTCGGTCGTCCGGCGGCGGGGGAGTCGCCAGCGCGGCTTACCAGCCCGCGATACCATAATGGTCCCATCTGGTCGTTGATGATCGCCTCGTCGCTGGCGTCCCCGGCCTGGATCGCGACCCGCGCCCGGCGGTTGATCTCGACCAATGGCACCAACGAATATTTGGCGCTGATCCCGCCGTGGACGAACAGGCTGTCGCCGACCTTGGCGGCGGCGGGAAGGGTTGCCGCCCAGCGCCCGAGCTCGCCCGATGGCGACCAGGCCGCGACAAATTCGACCTTGCCTAGTGGGTTGGTGGTGATCCACTCGGCGCGGATCGCCCTGGGGCTGAGCGACGCATCGCGCTGGTGGTAGAAGTCGACGATTGCCTTCGCATTGGCGTCGAACGCCGCGTCGCGGCGCGCCTTGCTCTGGCGGTCGGCAAAGGCGGCATATTCGCCCGGCGTGACATAGCGAAAGTCGCCGGTGACCAGCATTGCCTCATGATTGCCGAGCAGGACGATCACCCGCCCCCCGGCACGCTTGGCCTCGCCGTCGAGCTGCTGCAAATGGCGGATGATCTTGAGGCTGTCGGCCCCTCGATCGACGATGTCGCCGGTCTGGACGAGGATGGTTTGCCCGCCAATCCACTTGTTGGTGGCATCGACCAGCCGCGCGTTGCGGGCAATATCGATCCACGCCGAATAATCGCCATGCAGATCGCCCACCGCGACGATCCGCGGCGGCGACGCCTGCGCGATCAGCGGCGGCGCAGCGGCAAGGGCGCCAAGCAGCATTACGACCAGCAACAACAAGCGACGGATCATCTACCCGCTCCCCGCATCTCCGGCGGCGATGGAGGCCTTGGTGGACCGACTTTGTCAAGCTTGCCCACATCGCGGGTTGAATCGGGTCGCGTTTCGGCTATAGGCGCTCCACGCACATCGGTTCGCCGCTGTGCACTCGTCCGAGACAGTCGCTGATGGCCAACCTGCAAAGGCGCCCTCTTAATCTGCGGCCTAGACGGGGAACGGAATCAACGGGCAAGCGCCTCGTCGCCTCCCGTCGTGCGTTGCCACTTAAGCAGCGCCATCGATCCAGCCCCCCGGACATATTGGGACAGCCGTTTCCGGCTGTGCCCGCCCGTTGGTCGGATGGTCCGGCCATTGGAATGGTTAGGAGTATGGCATGGATCGTTCGCAAAAGGCCGATCTGGTTACCGAACTGAAGCAGGTCTTCACCGAGACCAGCGTGGTGGTCGTCACCCGCAATCTCGGGCTGAGCGTGGCGCAATCCACCGATCTCAGGCTGAAGATGCGCGACGCCGGTGCCCAGTTCAAGGTCGCGAAGAACCGCCTTGCCCTGATTGCGCTCGAGGGATCGAAGTATAGCCCGATCGGCGACCTGCTCACAGGTCCGACCGCTCTGGCGACGTCGATCGACCCCGTCGCGGCCGCCAAGGTCGCGGTGGAGTTCGCCAAGACCACCGA
>JAJAZM010000179.1 GCA_026785645.1 Sphingomonas bacterium
GTTGCAGGCGACATAGGCGCGGAGCCCGGCTTGTTCAAACACTTGCCTCTCTGCTAGCGCGCTTGCCAACAGGAGACCCCAATGAGCGACATGCCCGGCCTCGACTTCGACCTTGGCGAAATGGCCGACACGATCCGCGACAGCACGCGGCGCTTCGCGACCGACAAGATCGCGCCGATCGCGGCCGAGATCGACGCCAACGACCGCTTCCCGATCGAGCTGTGGCCGCAGATGGGCGAGCTTGGGCTGCACGGGATCACCGTCGAGGAGCAATGGGGCGGGCTTGGCCTGGGCTATCTCGAACATGTCGTGGCGCAGGAGGAAGTGGCCCGCGCCTCGGCCTCGGTCGGGCTCAGCTACGGCGCGCATTCCAACTTGTGCATCAACCAGATCCGCCGCTGGGCCAATGACGAGCAGAAGGCCAGATATCTCCCCAAGCTGATCTCGGGCGAGCATGTCGGCGCGCTGGCGATGAGCGAGGCGGGGGCGGGGAGCGACGTCGTATCGATGAAGCTCAAGGCCGAAAAATCGGGTAATGGCTACCGCCTCAACGGCACCAAATTCTGGATCACCAATGCCGAATATGCCGACACGTTGGTGGTCTATGCCAAGACCGGCGAGGGCAGCAAAGGGATCACCACTTTCCTCATCGAAAAGGACTTCGAGGGTTTCTCGATCGGCCAGAAGATCGACAAATGCGGAATGCGCGGAAGCCCGACGTCGGAGCTGGTGTTCGACGATTGTTTCGTTCCCGCCGAGCAAGTCATGGGTCCCGAAAATGGCGGGGTCGGGGTGCTGATGAGCGGGCTCGACTACGAGCGCACCGTGCTCGCCGGGATCCAGCTCGGGATCATGCAGGCCTGCCTCGACGTGGTCGTCCCCTACGTCCGCGAGCGCAAGCAGTTCGGCCAGGCGATCGGCAGCTTCCAATTAATTCAGGCCAAGGTCGCCGACATGTATGTCGCATTGAATTCGGCGCGGGCCTACGTCTATGCGGTCGCCAAGAATTGCGATTCGGGCAAGACCACGCGGTTCGACGCGGCCGGCGCGATCCTGCTGGCGAGCGAAAGCGCGTTCAAGGTCGCCGGCGAGGCGGTCCAGGCGCTGGGCGGCGCGGGCTACACCAAGGACTGGCCGGTCGAACGCTTCATGCGCGACGCCAAATTGCTCGACATCGGGGCGGGGACGAATGAGATCAGGCGCATGCTGATAGGCCGCGAGATCATCGGGGCGTGACCGCTTTCGTGCAATGTTAATCTGAGTTAAACATAGGTCCGGTGTCAGGGGGATTGTGATGCGCGGAATGATGGTGTTGCTGGCGTTGGCCGGACTTGCGGGGTGTGACCAAGCGGAGCGCAAGCCGTCGACGATCGAGGCAAAACTGGTCGCGATCACCTATGACGGGGCGATCACCAAGGATCCCGCCGCATTGGTCGCCCACGGCGAGCGGATGGCGGCGATGCTCGGCTGCACCGGCTGTCACGGGAAAAATCTGCAAGGCCAGAATGTCACCGACGGCGATCCCAATTTCGGCGACATGAATGCGTCCAACGTCACGCTCGCACTGGCAAGTTATGACGACCCCGCGCTCGACAAATTGATCCGCCACGGTGTCCCCAAGGACGGGCGCGAATTCTGGTTCATGGCGGCCGAATCGCATCAATTTGTCGGCGATCAGGACTATGCCGCGCTGGTCGCGTATCTGCGCACCGTGAAGCCGGCCGGCAAGCCGATGCCGCCGATCCGCAACGGCCCGGGCTTCGAGCGGGATGTCGCCGCCGGCCTGTTCGGCAATACGATCGAGATGGTGCGGCGGTTCAAGGCGTCGCAGCCGACCGACCTCGGCCCGACCCACGCGCTCGGCCGCTACATCGCGATGACCAGCTGCACCGAATGTCACAATAGCGCGCTCCAGGGCTATCCCGATTTCACCCCCGACCTCGACATTGCGGGATCGTATAGCGCAGCCGAGCTGACGACCCTGCTGACCACCGGCGAAGGCAAGGTGAAAAAGGACCTCGGGCTGATGACCCAAACCGCGAAACATCGCTTCGCCAAGCTGACCCCGAACGAACGCGCCGCGGTGGTCGTTTATCTTAAGGCGCGGGTCGACCGGCCGCAGTAGCTTTGCAAGCGGCGCTCCAGCCGCTAGCGACGTCAGCCATGAGCGGACCCAAACTCGACAGCAAGATTGACCTCGATGGCGAGGAGGCGAAGGCTCGCGCTGCGCATAATCGCGGGCTTGCCGAACGGCTTCGCGCCGATGTCGCCAAAGCGGCGCTTGGCGGAACCGAGAAGAGCCGCGAGCGCCACAAGTCGCGCGGCAAACTTCTGCCAAGAGAGCGCGTCGAACGCCTGCTCGATCCGGGCTCGCCGTTCCTCGAGATCGGCCAGCTCGCGGCGGGCGATCTGTACGATGGCGAAGTGCCCGGCGCGGGGATGATCGCGGGCATCGGCCGGGTGTCGGGGCGGCAGGTGATGATCGTCTGCAACGACGCCACGGTGAAGGGCGGGACCTATTATCCGCTGACGGTCAAAAAACACCTTCGCGCGCAGGAAATCGCCGAGGCCAACCGGCTGCCGTGCATCTATCTGGTCGACTCGGGCGGCGCCAATTTGCCGCACCAGGCCGAGGTGTTCCCCGACCGCGACCACTTCGGCCGCATCTTCTTTAACCAGGCCAATATGAGCGCGAAAGGCATCCCCCAGATCGCCTGCGTGATGGGCAGCTGCACCGCCGGCGGGGCATACGTGCCCGCCATGTCCGACGAGAGCATCATCGTCCGCGACCAAGGCACGATCTTCCTCGCTGGCCCGCCGCTGGTCAAGGCCGCGACCGGCGAGGAGATTTCGGCCGAGGAATTGGGCGGCGGCGATTTGCATGCGCGCAAGAGCGGCGTGGTCGATCACCTCGCGGAGAATGACGAACATGCGCTGACCATCGTCCGCGATATCGTGTCGCATCTGGGCGCCGAAGCCGGAGCGGGAATCGACCTTCGCGAGCCTCGCTCGCCGCTAATCGACCCCGAAGAGCTTTACTCGATCATCCCCGAAGACGTCCGCGCGCCGTACGACGTCCACGACATCATCGCCCGCCTCGTCGACGGGTCCGAATTCCACGAATTCAAGGCGCTCTATGGCACCACCCTCGTCTGCGGCTTCGCGCACATCTGGGGCATGCCGGTCGCGATCCTCGCCAACAACGGTGTGCTGTTCAGCGAGTCTGCGCTCAAGGGCGCGCACTTCATCGAACTCGCTTGCCAGCGCCGCATCCCCTTGCTGTTCCTGCAGAACATCTCGGGCTTCATGGTCGGCGGCAAATATGAGGCCGAGGGCATCGCCAAGCATGGCGCCAAGCTCGTCACCGCGGTCGCCACCGCGCAAGTACCCAAGGTCACATTGCTGATCGGCGGCAGTTTCGGCGCGGGCAATTACGGCATGTGCGGGCGGGCCTATAGCCCACGCTTCCTGTTCAGCTGGCCCAACAGCCGGATCAGCGTGATGGGTGGCGAGCAGGCCGCCTCGGTGCTAGCGACGGTCCACCGCGACGCCGACAAGTGGACGCCGAAGCAAGCCGAAGCCTTCAAACAACCGATCCGCGACGACTACGAAGCGCAAGGCAATCCGTGGCACGCCACCGCTCGCCTGTGGGACGACGGTATCATCGACCCGGCGCAGACGCGCGACGTACTCGGCCTCGCTTTCGCCGCCTGCCTTAATGCCCCCATCCCCGAACGCGCGTCGTTCGGCGTGTTCAGGATGTAATGATGATCCGTACCGACTGGACCCGTGCCGAGATCGCCTACCTTTTCGAGCTTCCGTTCAGCGAGCTCATGTTCCGTGCCGCCGAAACTCACCGCGCCAACCACGCCGCCGGCGAAGTGCAGCTGTGCACCTTGCTATCGATCAAGACCGGCGGCTGCCCAGAGGATTGCGGCTATTGCTCGCAATCGGTCACCGCCAATTCCGGCCTCAAGGCCGAGAAACTGATCGATATCGACGCGGTGCTTGCCGCTGCGGCGGAGGCCAAGGCGGCGGGCTCGCAGCGCTTCTGCATGGGGGCAGCGTGGCGCGAGCCCAAGGATCGCGACATGGGCGCGGTGTGCGACATGGTCGCGGGGGTAAAGGCGATGGGGCTCGAGACCTGCATGACATTGGGCATGCTGTCCGGCGAGCAGGCGCGACAGCTGGCCGACGCGGGCCTCGATTATTACAATCACAACATCGACACCTCTCCCGAACATTATCGCGACATCATCACCACCCGCACCTTCCAGGAACGGCTCGATACGCTCGCCGAAGTGCGCGGCGCGGGGATGGCGGTGTGCTGCGGAGGGATCGTCGGGATGGGCGAGACGCGCGAAGACCGGGTCGGGTTCGTCCATGCGCTGGCGACATTGCCGCGCCATCCCGAAAGCGTTCCGGTCAATGCGCTGGTACCGATCCGCGGGACGGTGCTCGGCGACTTGCTCGCCGACACCCCGCTGGCCAGGATCGACGACATCGAGTTCGTCCGCACCGTCGCGGTCGCGCGGATCACCATGCCGCATAGCATGGTGCGGCTGTCGGCGGGGCGCGAAAGCATGTCCGAGGCGACCCAGGCGTTATGCTTCATGGCCGGAGCCAACAGCATTTTCACGGGCGATAAGTTGCTGACCACCGCCAACGCCGGCGACAGTAAGGACGCTGCGTTGCTCGCCAAGTTGGGGATGGTCCCGATGACCGCGCCGGAGCCGATGCGGGCGATGGAAGTCGCCGAATGATCCA
>JAJAZM010000180.1 GCA_026785645.1 Sphingomonas bacterium
CAGCGGTTCGCGGGTCCAGGCGATCCGCTCGCCGTCCATCAGTTGCGGGGCGAAGGCGAGCCCGAAGGCGACGGTCTTGCCCGAGCCGGTCTTGGCCGAAACGATCAGGTCGCGGCCCTGCGCCTCGTCGGAAATCACCGCCGACTGGACTTCGGTCAGCGTGTCATAGGAACGCGCGGCGAGCGTCGCGGCGAGCGACGGATGGAGATTCGAATGTTGCATATGCGAAGGCCCCTACAGGAAGGCGGGCCCGGGCGATAGGGGTGGGTCTTCTTAGCCGAAAAACGCGATCGCGATGGCCGCGCCGGCGGCACCGGCAAGCGCTGCTGTCGTCGCATAGCCGAGCCAGCGGGGGCGCTGGATCAGGGTGACTTCGCTGAGCGGCGGCGGGGGCGGGGCGGCGCCGGGCTCGGGGTAGCTGGCGTCGATCTTGCGAATGAGGTCGGGGAGGCGTTTAAGCGCGCGCACGGTGTCGACGATGCGATCGGCGTAATAGGCCTCGGGGCCAAGCTCGGAGCGCAACCACTCCTTGAGGAACGGCTCGGAGGTCTCCCACATGTTGATGTCGGGATCGAGCGCGGTGGCAACCCCTTCCTCCATCACCATGGTCTTTTGCAGCAGCAGCAAATGCGGTTGGGTCTGCATGTCGAAATCGCGGGTGATGGTGAACAGGCCGTCGAGCATCCGGCTGACGCTGATTTCCTTGACCGGGCGCCCGCGGATCGGCTCGCCGACGGCGCGAAGTGCGGTGGCGAATTCGGCGACGTCGTGGTGCGAGGGGACATATTGCGCTTCGAAGTGGATCTGCGCGACCCGCTCATAATTGCCGGTGATCAGGCCGTAGAGGATTTCCGCCAGCCACAGCCGCGCCTGGCGGTTGATCCGGCCCATGATCCCGAAGTCGATCGCCGCCAATTGCCCGTTCGGCATTGCGAACAAATTGCCCTGGTGAAGATCGGCGTGAAAATAGCCGTCGATCACCGCCTGGCGAAGGAAGCCGCGAACGAGGATCGCGGCGAGTTCCTTCGGGTCATGCCCGGCAGCGATCAATGCGTCGCGGTTGGTCAGCTTGATCCCATCGAGCCATTCGAGGGTCATCACCCGGCGCGCGGTGCGACGCCAGTCGATCTCCGGAATGTAGAAGCCGGGCTCGGCGATCATGTTCTGCTTGAGCTCGGACGCCGAGGCCGCCTCGCGGGTCAGATCGAGTTCGCGGCGGACCCATTGGCGGAAGTAAGCGACGACCAGCCGCGGGCGAAGGCGCTCGGCCTCGCCGCCCAACAGCTCGACATGCGCGGCAGCCCATTCGTAGGTTTCGATGGCGCGGTCGAATTCTTCCTCGATGCCGGGGCGGAGCACCTTGATCGCGACGTCACGGCCCTCGGTGGTGACGGCGCGATGAACCTGCGCGATCGAGGCGGCACCGACCGGGATCGGGTCGATCGAGGAGAAGAATTGATCGACAGGGCCACCGAGCGCGGCCTCGATCGCGGGCTTGATTCGGGCAAACGGCTCAGGCGGCAGATTATCCTGCAACTGGCGAAGGTTGTCGGCGGCGGCGAGCCCGACGAGGTCGGGGCGGGTGGCGAGCGCCTGGCCGAGCTTGATCGCGGCGGGGCCGATCGCCTGCAGCGCGGTGGCATAATCGGGGATCGCCGGCATGCGCAGCCCGACGCGCGCGAGCCGGATTAGGCGGCGGACGTTGGGCGGGGTCAGCGGATCGCGCTCGATCCCCTGCAGGGCGCCATGCCGCGCCAGGGTTCGGCCCCATTTGAGTAGCCGGAAGAGGTGGGTTGTGGCGGTGGTCAAATCTTCCACCCGCTCCAGATGCACACCAGCCCGCCGAGCATCGGCTCGACCCTGGCCTGGGCGAAACCGGCGTCGGCGATCATCGCGCGAAAGGCGTCGGGCTTGGGGAAGCGGCGGATCGATTCGACGAGGTAACGATAGCTTTCCTCATCGCCCGCGACGGCCTTGCCGATGCGCGGGATGACGGCGTCGGAATAGCGTTCGTACAAGGCACCGAATCCGGGCCATTCGCTGGTCGAGAATTCGAGGCAGTAGAAGCGTCCGCCGCGTTTCAGCACACGATGCGCTTCCTTGAGCGCCGACGGAATATCGGTGACGTTCCGAATGCCGAAGGCGATCGTGTAAGCGTCAAAACTATTGTCGGCGAAGCTCAGCGCTTCGGCATTTTCCTGCTTCCAGGTGAGGCCGTCGACCGCCCTTGCGGCGGCGCGGTCCCGGCCGACGGCGAGCATGTCGATATTGATGTCGCTGACGGTGACGAGGGCACCATGTTTGGCAAGGCGAAAGGCGATGTCGCCGGTGCCGCCGGCCATGTCGAGGATGCGTTCGCCACTGCGCGGTTTGACGCGGGCGACGAAGCGTTCCTTCCACAAGCGGTGCAAGCCGCCCGACATCAGGTCGTTCATCACGTCATAGCGCCGTGCGACTGACGAGAAGACCGCGCCGACCCGTTCCGTCTTTTCCTCCGGGCTGACCAAATGGTCGCCGAAATTGACCTTGTCACTCATGCAGGCGGCTCTAGCGGGGAAGGCTTCGGCTTGCCATAGGCCACAGATGCCCGAGCTTCCCGAAGTCGAAACCACCGTCCGCGGCCTGGCCCGCGTGCTCGACGGGCGGCGGATCGCGCGGGTCGAGCTGCGGCGCGGGGATTTGCGGCGGGCGTTTCCCGATGATCTCGGCCAGCGGCTCACCGGGGCGACGGTGACGGGGATGGGAAGGCGCGCGAAATATGGGCTGATCGCGACCGACCGCGGCGACACCATGATCTTTCACCTGGGCATGTCGGGGCGCTGGCGGATCGACCCGGTCGAACTGGGCGCGCACGATCATCTGCTGATCGAAACCGACGAGGGGCGGGTGCTGGCACTCAACGATCCGCGGCGATTCGGGGCGGTCGACTTGGTGGCGAGCAACGTCCTGGCCGACTGGCCGGCATTCAAGGCGCTCGGGCCCGAGCCGCTTGGCGGGGAGGTCAGTGGCAAATGGCTCAAGGCGCGGCTGGCGGGGCGGACGGCGGCGATCAAGCTGATGCTGCTCGACCAGCGGATCATCGCCGGGCTGGGCAACATCTATGTGTGCGAGGCGCTGTTCCGCGCGCGGATCAACCCGAAGAAGGCGGCGGGGCGGGTCAGCCGGGGCAAGCTAGACGCGCTCGCGTTGGCAATCCCCGCGGTGCTCGAGGAGGCGATTGCGGCCGGCGGATCATCTCTTCGCGATTTCGCCAGTCCCGACGGCGAACTCGGCTATTTTTCGAAGCAGTTCGACGTCTACGGCCGCGAGGGCGAGGCGTGCCGGGGCGCGTGTCCGGGGGTGGTGAAGCGGATCGTCCAGGGCGGGCGATCGACTTTCTATTGTCCGGCCTGCCAGCGCTGAGCGTTGTTGGCGTCTGGCTGTTGACCCGAATCGCCCTTGGCGTTAGGGGGACGGCACGCTGGTGCGGCCCCTGTGGTTCCGCGCCGCTTTCTTTTTTGACCGACAGATTTGGGAAGACACTATGGCGAACACGCCGCAAGCCAAGAAGCGCATCCGCCGCAACGCCAATCGTGCCGTCATCAACGGCGCCCGCGTCAGCCGCATCCGGACGTTCATCAAGGCGGTCGAATCGGCGCTTGAAGCGGGCGACAAGACGCAAGCCCGCGACGCGCTCAACAAGGCGCAGCCGGAATTGATGCGCGGCGTGTCGCGCGGCGTCATCCACAAGAATACCGCTAGCCGCAAATTCTCGCGCCTGACCAAGCGAGTCGCGTCGCTCGGTTAAGAAGCGGACGGGCCAGCGCACCTTTGCTGGGCCAATCAGTCCCGACTTGAAACGGGCCTCCGGAGCGATCCGGGGGCCTGTTCGATTCTGCCCTTGGTAGCGCATTCAAAAAGTCCTGCATTTCCCGCGATTCGCATCAAGCCGTCATATCTATGTCACGCAAAATTGGCAGTTTTTCGGGAAATTCACTGTTTTCCGCACCTTTTCCATGTCAAGTGCTTTTATTTCACTTTTTTGAAAAAAGCCGCTTGAACACAGGCTCCCTAACTCGCAAAAACATCGGCTCCGCAGTGATTCTGCTGGGGGGGAACCGCGCAATAGCAGTTTGGGGCGTCTCGACTCGCAGTCGGGCGCAACACCGGCCTGTTGTCTGCGGGAAATGACGGTTTTGCCCGGGGGCAGATAGACGGGGAGGCGCCAGAAGGTGCACGTAAGCGAGCCAGGAACGGTGATTGATCAGGGCTCGCTGGAGCAGCTGCAGACGCCACTGGCCGCGGCCTGGGAGCAAATCCGCATCGGGCTTCGCCGCGATTGCGGTGCTCGCACATTCGATGGTTGGCTCAAGCCCGCCGAACTTGGCGAATTCGATGTCGATACCGGCGAACTCGAGCTGGTCATGCCGTCCAAATTCATGGCCGACTGGGTGCGCTCGCATTTCGGCGAGCGGCTGGCACTAGCGTGGAAGACGGTCCTGCCGATCGTCCGCGATGTGCGAATCGCCGCCGCCGAGGGCGGGCCGCGTCCGTCGCCATTGCTGATCCTAGAGGATATCCCGGCACCGACCGCAACTGCCGGACCGCGTGATCCCGATGCTCCCAATTTCGATCCGCGCTACCGGTTCGACACGTTCGTCATCGGCAAGGCCAATGAAGTCGCAGCGACCGCCGCCAAGACTCTGGCGAGCGCCGACCATGTGGCCTTCAACCCATTGTTCATCCACGGCGGCACCGGGCGTGGCAAAACCCATTTGCTCCACGCCATCGGGCAGGATTTTCTCGCCCGCCGGCCGACCGCGCGGGTGGTGTCGATGTCGGCCGAGAAATTCATGGTCGAATTCGTCCGTGCCCTGCGCGAGAATGACACGATCGGCTTCAAGGGGCGGCTTCGCTCGGCCGATCTGCTGCTGATCGACGATGTCCAGTTCATCGCCGGCAAGGATTCTACGCAGGAAGAATTCTTTCATACGATGAACGAGATCATCACCGCCGGACGGCGGCTGGTGATTACCAGCGATCGTGCGCCGCAGGACCTCGACGGGATTGCCCCGCGAATCCTGTCGCGCCTGTCGTGGGGACTGGTGGCCGACATCAACCCGGCCGAATATGAGCTCCGGCTCAACATCCTGGTCCTCAAGCTGGCAGCGCTTCCCGGCGTCAGCATGACCCAGCCGGTGGTAGAATTCCTCGCCCGGCGCCTGACCAATTCGATCCGCGAACTCGAAGGCGCGCTCAACCGCATCGCGGCTTATGCGATGATGACCGGGCGGACGATCGACCTGCCGTTCGTCGAGGAAGTGCTGGCCAATGTGCTTCGCGCCAATCAGCGCCGGATCTCGATCGACGAGATCCAGACCCAGGTCGCCGAGCATTACCGTATTCGCAAGGCCGAGATGACGTCGGCCCGGCGCGCGCGCGAAGTCGCCCGACCGCGCCAGGTGGCGATGTACCTGTCCAAGCAATTGACCCCCAAGTCGCTGCCCGACATCGGCCGGCGGTTTGGTGGTCGCGACCACACCACGGTAATCCACGCGGTCAAGCAGATCGAGAAACTGCGCGCCGCCGATGCCGAGCTCGACGCCGACATCCGCTTGCTCACCCGCCAGCTCGAGGGCTGACGAAACAAGTTCGGTGCTTCGGCGCCGACCTCCCCCGCCTGCGCCTGCGGCGGGGGAGGACCAATTTCCCCGATCCGCCACGACAAGCAAAAGCCCGCCCGGATCAAATCCGGACGGGCTGTTCACTTACGCTCGGTAATTGACGGCCTAGCGCGTGCGTGGTGCCGGGGGGACGGTGATCTTGACCGTCTCGCCGTTGCGACCGGGGAAGCCGGTGAACATCGCTTCGATCAGGTTCGGAACGAGCGCGCCGAGATTGTCGCTCTGCGAGCGAGCCTTGGCGTGGCCCTCGAACAAGGCCGCATTGTCGACGCGGCGACGGATGTCGACGTCGAGATAGCTTTTGTAGACGGTGTAGCTGCGCGCGCCGCCATAGGGGCTGTCGAACGGCGAGCCCCAGAACGGATCGTCCCAGCCGTAGAAGAACGGCGAGCGACGGCGATAGGAGCCGTAGCGCGAATAATAAGGATTGCCGTAATAGCCGCGGCGGAAGAACGGGTCGTAATAATTGCCGAACGCCGAGCCATAATAACCGCGGTCGAACGGATTGTGGACAATTTCCTGCTGGCCTTGGTCGACCCCGTAATCGACCGCGACGAGCATGGTCGCGGCCTGCGGACTGGCGGCGGGGACATAGCCTTGCGCCTGCATCGCCTGCGCGACGATGGTCGCATATTGGGTGAATTCGAGCCCGCCCGATCGCGCCGGATTGGCAGCGACAACGAAAAAGCTCTGGCCCTGCGGTGCGGGCATTGCCTGGTAGCGCGAGACCTGGGTCGGAAATCCGGTGGCACAGGCATTGAGCCCGAGCGCCGATACGGCGAGCAACGCGGAAGCCGCCAATTTGTTGATACGCATGTCACTCACCCTCTGCAGAGGAAAATTGAAGCGACGATTATAGCATAATGCCGGCTGAATGCGAGATGAAGCGATATCTCAGCGGGTTAGGCCGAGCACGCGATAGGCTTCGACGATCGTCGGCGCGGCAAGAACGCGAGCCTTGTCGGCGCCGGCGGCGAGGATCCGGTCGATCTCGGCTCCGTCGCCGCGAAGTTCGACCAGTCGCCGGCGGAGCGGGGCGATCAGTGCCACCAACGCGTCGGTCAGCGCGGGTTTGAAGCTGCCGAAGCCTTGGCCGTGATGATCGGCGAGCACCGACTCGATCGTGCCGCCAGTTACCGCAGCGTAAATGCCGACCAGATTCTTCGCCTCTGGTCGCCCATCGAGCCCCGCCGGTTCGGACGGCATGGGCTCGGGATCGGTGCGCGCCTTGCGGATTTTCTGGGCGATCGCCTCATCGCTGTCGGTGAGGTTGATCCGGCTCATGTCCGACGGATCGGACTTGGACATCTTGGCCGACCCGTCGCGAAGGCTCATCACCCGCGCCGCAGTGCCGCCGCCGATGAACGGCTCGGGCACGGTGAACAGCTCGGTCTCGAAATCATTGTTGAACTTCAAGGCAATGTCGCGCGCCAGCTCGATATGCTGCTTCTGGTCGTCGCCGACCGGGACATGGGTGGCTTGATAGAGCAGGACGTCGGCCGCCTGGAGCACCGGATAGGCGAACAGGCCGACGCTGGCGCCCTCCTTGTTCTTGCCGCTCTTGTCCTTGAACTGGGTCATGCGGTTGAGCCAGCCCATCCGCGCGGTGCATTGCAGCACCCAGGCAAGCTCGGCATGTTCGCGCACCGCGCTCTGCTGGAACAGGATCGAACGGTCGGGATCGATCCCGCTGGCGATCAGCGCGGCGGCCATTTCGCGGATGTTGGCGCGCAGCTGAGCGGGATCGACCTCGACCGTCAGCGCATGGAGATCGGCAAGGAAGAACAGATGCTGATCCGTCGGGGCAGCCTCATCCTGCATCCGCACCCAGCGCAGGATCGCGCCGAGGAGGTTCCCCAGGTGAAGGTCGCCGGTCGGCTGGATTCCCGAAACGACGCGCATCAGTCGGTGACCTTTTTGCGGCGCAACAGGATCATGATCGCCTCACGGTCGATCCCGCCGATCAGCCACGCCACGGTGAAGTAGACGATTGCGCCAGTCCCGACCAACGCGCCGAGCCCGAGGACCCGTTCGCCGATGTTGCCGAAGAACATGCCGCCGATGGCGCGGTTGATGGCATAGAGCGCGGCGCCCATCGCGGCGGCGGCGATGAATTGCCGGACGACGCGGCTGACCAGCCAGGTCGGCATCCGGAAATGCCCGCGATAATAGAGTATGCCGAACAATAGTCCGAAGTTGATCCACGCGCTGGCCGAGGTGACGGTGGCGAGCGCATAGATGCCCATCACCGGGATCAGAGCGAAATTGGCGACCACGCCGAGACCGAGCACCGCCATCGCGATCCGCACCGGGGTCCTGACGTCCTTGCGCGCATAGAAAGCGGGGGTCAGTACCTTGACCAGCACATAGGCCGGAAGCCCAGTGACGAGGATGGCAAGGATATTGCCGGTGATCCGCGCGCTTTCGACGCTATATTCGCCGCCCTGGTAGAGCGCGCCGATGATCGGGCCGGCGGCCACCGCCAGCGCCAGCGTGGCGGGGAGGGTGAGGAGCATGGCGAGGTCGAAGGCGCGGGCCTGGACGTCGGCCGCCTCGACCTCGTCGTCGCGGGCGATCGCCTGGCTGATCGAAGGCAGGATCGCGACTCCCAGCGCGGTGCCGATGATCGACAGCGGCAACTGGTTGAGTCGGTCGGCATAGCTCAAATTGGTCAGCGCGCCTTCGCCCAGCCG